>CAJKNM010000013.1 GCA_905201285.1 uncultured Eubacteriales bacterium
GCGGGGATGGTGTCGGAGCGGGACTCCGAATCCAGCATCAGGGACTGACAGGACACAGAGGACTTGGCGCCCTTGGCGGTTTTTTCCACCACCACGCTGCTGCGGAAGGTGCTGATACCGCCGCTCTTGCTGATTGAACGGGTATTCATAAATGAACTTGTGTCCTTTCCGATATGAACCACCTTTGCGCCTGTGTCGAGGTTCTGTCCGCTTCCCGCAAAGGTCACACCGGTAAATTCCATTCTAGAGTTGTCGCCCTTTAATATGCTCATCGGATACAGACAGCCGACGTGCGACCCGAACGAACCCGAGACCCACTCTATCGTTCCGCCCTCTTCAACAAGAGCACGCTTCGTATTCAGATTATACATATTCTTTGACCAGTTCTCTATTGTGGAATAGCGAAGCTTCGCATTCTTTTTAACAAAAAGCTCTACACAGCCGGCGTGGAGATTGGCCACGTTATACTTCGGCGCTGAACATCCCTCGATAAAGTGAAGGCTTGCCCCTTCATCGACTATAATCAGAGTATGCTCAAACTGACCCGCTCCCTTGGCGTTCAGCCTGAAATACGACTGAAGCGGAATCGAAAGATGCACGCCCTTCGGCACGTACACAAACGAGCCACCCGACCACACCGCGCCGTGAAGTGCGGCGAACTTATGGTCATGCGGGGTGACAAGCTTCATAAAATACTTCTTCACCATATCGGCGTACTCGCCCTTCATTGCGCTCTCTATATCCATATAGACAACGCCCTCAGCGGCAACCTCATCACGCACGTTATGGTACACAAGCTCTGAATCATATTGCGCCCCCACTCCGGCAAGAGACTTGCGCTCTGCCTGGGGGATTCCGAGACGGTCAAAGGTATCTTTTATATCTTGCGGAACGTCCTTCCAGTTATTCTTCATATCGGTTTTCGGGCGGACATAGGTCGCTATATGGTCAATATCCAATCCATCAAGTGATGGCCCCCAATTCGGAACGGGAGTCTCGTTATAAATCTGAAGCGATTCCAGTCTGAACTGCTGCATCCAGACGGGATCCTCCTTCTCTTTTGACAGCTTATCGATTATCTCGGGGGTCAGACCCTCTTTCATACGATAAGCGTCATCTTCTTTATCGCGTATATCATAAATGCTGCGGTCTATATCCGCAACCTGACTTTTCTCTTTCATATCTCTCACCTGTTTTATCGATTTAGTCTTAATTGATTGCCGCAAAGCCGTTTTCGTTTATTTCATCAACCAGCTCCGCTCCGCCGTTTCTGACAATCACGCCGTTTTCCATAACGTGTGCTGCATCAACGGTCAATGCTTCAAGAATTCTCGTGCTGTGGGTTATAATCAAAAGCGAACCCTTTACCTTCTCGCGGAAGATTTTTACACCGTTTGAAACGGTGCGAACCGCGTCAACATCAAGGCCCGAATCCGTCTCGTCAAGAATGGCAAGCTTCGGTTCAAGCATAAGCATTTGAAGAATTTCCGCTTTCTTTTTTTCACCGCCCGAGAATCCTACGTTAAGGTCACGGTCGGCATATGCCGCGTCCATATCCAAAAGCTTCATCGTCTCGTTCAGTCTTTTCTTAAAATCCCACAGACGGAGTCGGCTTCCCGTCTTTTGCTCAAGCGCACTTCTGATGAATGAGCTGAGTGTGACACCCGGAACCTCCAACGGATTTTGGAATGACAGAAAGATTCCTTTCTTCGCCCTCTCATTCACCGGCATCCCGGTAATATTCTCACCGTCAAATATTATCTCGCCGCCGGTCACCGTATATGCCGGGTTTCCGGTAACGGCATAGCCGAGAGTGGACTTACCCGTTCCGTTAGGCCCCATAAGAACGTGTGTTTCATCACGGTCTACACTTAAATTCACACCGTGCAGGATTTCCTTGTCTCCGACACTTACATAAAGATTTTTTACTTCTAACAGATTATTATTTTTCATAGTTCATATCCTTCTTTTCTATCTTTTCAGCACCCGTTCCGCAATGACAGTCGGGTGTATTTTCTTTCGCCTCAAGCAGGTCTTTAAGAGTATAGCTGTTCACATATGAGTTAATTTGTTCCTCAAGCCCCTCCCAAAACGGAAGTGTATAGCACGTGCATACGCCGCTGCACTTCTTGCTGTCTTTAGCAAGGCACGCAACCGGAACCAGCTCGCCCTCAACAGCCTGTAAAATTTCGCCGGCGGTATAATTGTCCGGCGGACGCATCAGCCTATAGCCGCCATCCTTCCCGATTGAGCTTTTAACCAGATTATTTTTACACAGCACGGTCATAATGCTCTCGAGGTACTTTCTTGAAATGTTCTGGCGGTCAGCAATATCTTTAAGACGAATATTCTCATCGCTGTGCTGCTCGGCCATATCAAGCATCACTCTCAGAGCATAACGCCCCTTTGAAGAAATCATCATATTAGCATCTCCGCTCCTTTCCGGCGCTCTTTTCTCTCTTATCACCAGTATTATATCATAAACTCCTATAATGTCAATAGGAATTTGCAACAAAATTCCGCCATTAAAAAAGCGGTGATTGCATAATACAATCACCACCACATTATTCAGCCTTTTTCAGTATTTTCTCTGCGCTTCTCGAATGAGGCCTGAGATACCGACCGAGCATATAAAGTCCGTCTTTGTCGCCCGGATTTATATGATTCACCTTTTCTTCGCACGAAAGAGTCACCTTAAATCCAAGCTGTTTAAGCGGCTCATACGAAGCCTCACAAACACTTCCGAACGGATAGGCGAAAAGCTCAGGCCTATAGCCGAGGTGCTGATTTATCTCGTCCTGAAGCTTTCCTATATCCGAATATATATATTCGGCATATGCCGCCTCTGACTCGCCCTTCTTCTTTTTTGTTCCGTTCCGACCCTTGTCGGTCGTATGGGAATTATAGCTGTGATTCTGAATCTCAACCAGGCCTGAGTCTATCATCTCTTGTGCCTCGTTCCATGTTATGTGAGAATAGCTGACATTTTCTTCGTTATTCTCGCTGTACAAATCCGTATACCTTCCGATTATTGATATTACGGCCTTCATATTATACTCTTTAAGAAGCGGAAAGGCAATCTTATAGTTATTATAATACCCATCGTCAAAGGTTATCATAATCGGCTTTTCGGGCAGAGGTGTTCCGTTTTCAGCAAAGTCAATCAGCTCGGCCGAGCTGACTGTGGTGTATCCGCTGTTTTTGATATATTCAAAATCCGCTCTCAGATCCTGTTCAGAAACGATAAACTTCGCCGCTTTTCCCGCTTTTTCGCACACCGAATGATACATAAGGATAGGAAGGGCAACGCTTCCTTCCTCCGCCTCAGCCGTGACCGCACGGGCATCGGATATTCCCTCACAGATTTTCGCCGCCGAAATTATTGTTGCAAATATGAGAACATAACAAAGTATCGTCTTAAGTTTAATCACATACATAAAGATCACCTCTTTTCACATTATATGTGAAAAGAGGTGATTTCAGACTGTCAACCGACTATTATCTTCTGAACGAATCCTCTCTTTTTTTCTTGCCCTTGCCGTTGGGGTTTTGAGAAAATACGATCCTTGCGCTGAAGAATTCAAGCATACTGAAGCGTTTTAAGCCGACCGCATAACCCACGATTATAAATAGGGGCTGAACGAATATAACCGCTATGTATGCGGCTATACTTCCCGACGGAATAAATGCGGCAAAATAAAAATACCATATTCGATATATTAAATCAGGCGTACTCGTTATCCTGCACCCGGTTACAAAGAAGTCATATTCGCCCGTCATAAACGGCATATTTATCCTCCATATATCCGGGTTAATTATTCTGAAAACCAAAAGCGCCAGCGGAAGCACCGCCGCAATAGCCGAAGCCTTAACCGGGAGAGTCATATCGGGATGAAATCCCGGAATATTTCTCGCATCACGGCGGCCGTAGTTCCACGCATAGGAATATATGATTCCGAAGTATATAAGCCCCGTCAAAAGAGAAAAGATAAACGGTGTCTTCTCAGCAACCGAAAACAGCGGCACCACCAAAAATGCCGAAATGAATATTGCAATAATATCTTTTAAGTATACTGACATTCCAAACTTAAACGCCTTCATAAAATTACCTCTATTCCAAATCATAAATCTTCATAAAATATCAAAAAAGTCTGAACAAGAAATCATCTTGCTCAGACCATGGAGCGGAAGACGAGATTCGAACTCGCGACGTTCACCTTGGCAAGGTGACGCTCTACCACTGAGCCACTCCCGCATATCGCTGACTACTTAAAGAAGTATACCACAAACATTCGTATATGTCAAGAGAAATTTTAATTTTTTCGGCAACTTTTTAAATTTTCATTAATTAGAGCCATTCCCCTTAAAAAATAAAAGCTGCCACACCCCTTATTCTTGTTAAAACAGAAAAACCGATCTCACAAAAGTTAAGTCTGGCTTTTGTGAGTCGGTTCGGTTTCCGGCATCGATTTTCCTGTATATTAAATTGTCAGCTAAGATTAGTCCTCAGCAACAGCGTATTTAGCGGCAAGCTCATTTACTGTTCCGTCAGCAATCATCTTTTCGATAGACTTGTTAATCTTGTTCAAAAGCTCGGTGTTGCCCTTTGCAACAGCAACAGCATACTTCTCATCCTCGAAAGCTTCAGAATCTTCAACAGCCTTGATTCCGTCATTATCCTTAATATACTTTTCAGCAGTAGCCTTGTCGATAACAACAACGTCTGTTTTTCCGTTCATAAGCTCCATAATAGCGTCTGTGCCCTTCTTGAAAGCTTCATACTTATAGCCCATATCCTTAACAACTGTCTCGCCGGTATAACCCTGAATAACAGCAATCTTCTTGTCAGCCATATCAGAAGCCTTTGTGATAGGCGAATCATTCTTAACTATCATAACCTGAGTCGCTGTATAATAAGGCTCTGAGAAATCAACCGCTTCTTTTCTCTCATCGGTAACAGTCATACCTGCGATTACCGCATCAAGCTGACCGTTCTGAAGTGCAACGAGAAGTGAGTCAAATTCCATATTGTTAATCTCAGCCTTCATTCCGTTATCTTCAGCAATCTGCTTTGCCATTGCCATATCGATACCGTCAAATTCGCCGATAACGCCGCCCTTGTTTGAAACAAATTCAAACGGAGGGAATTCAGCGTTTGTGCCGAACTTAATAGTTTTTGTCTCTGTCGATGTCTGAGCCGCATCCGTGCTCTTGCCGGCGGTTTCATCCTTCTTCTGTGCACCGCAAGCCGTAAGCGCCATAGCAGCGATTACAACAGCAGTTACCATTGCCAATGTTTTTGTAAATTTCTTCATTATGATTACTCCTTTGAAAATTTTTTTATATTACAACGGCTTACTCCCTCTATCGGTATTAACCCTTGTAAAATCTAAGTTTACTGTTCCGCCTCCCCCGGCGGTGTGTTTTACAGAACCTTGCTTAAAAAGCTCTTGGTTCTTTCGTTTTTGGGCGCGTTGAAAATCTCTTCGGGCGTTCCCTTTTCGGCGATAACACCGTCATCCATAAACAGAATCCGCGTACCTACCTCACGCGCAAATCCCATCTCGTGTGTGACAACAACCATCGTCATTCCCGACTTCGCAAGTTCCTTCATAACGTCAAGAACCTCACCGACCATCTCGGGGTCGAGCGCCGAGGTCGGCTCGTCAAACAGCATAATCTCAGGCTGCATGGCAAGCGCCCTTGCTATAGCAACCCTCTGCTTTTGTCCTCCCGAAAGCTGAGCCGGATACGAATCCGCCTTTTCGGATAATCCGACTTTTTTAAGAAGTTCTTCACCCTTTTTGATTGCCTCGGGTTTAGTCATCTTTTTAAGAAGCACCGGCGCAAGAGTAATATTTTCCATAATTGTGAGATGCGGAAAGAGGTTAAAATGCTGAAAAACCATTCCCATCTTTTGTCTTATCTTATTGACATCCGCTTTAGGACTGTTAATAAGCTCATCATCGATATAAATTTCACCGTCTGTCGGGGTTTCAAGAAGGTTAAGGCAGCGAAGGAACGTACTCTTACCCGAACCCGACGGTCCGATAACAACAACAACCTCACCGTGGGAGATATGCTCGTTTATGCCCTTCAGTACCTCAAGGTCACCAAAGGATTTATGAAGATTTTCTATTCTTATCAAGCTGCTCCCTCCTCTATCTTATATCCGACTTTCTGAGAGCCTTTTCGATATAACCCAGAATAATCGTAAGAACCTTTATTATAACAAAATATATTACCGCGGTGCCGATAAGCGGCATAAACGCAACAAACGTGGCGCTTTTGATAAAGTCGCCCGCCTTCTGAATATCCATAAGTCCGACATATCCGACTATCGCGGTCTCTTTTATCAAAACGATGAATTCGTTGCAAAGCGCGGGAAAGATATTCTTGACCGCCTGAGGAACAACGATTCTCGACATTGTCTGAAAGCCATTAAGCCCGAGTGACCTTCCGGCCTCTGTCTGACCCTTGTCAATAGACAAAATTCCGGCTCTTATAATCTCCGAAACATAGGCGCCCGAGTTAATTCCGAACGCAATCGCCGCAATAATCCACTTTGACCATGTAACCGACGCAAATACAACAAAATATATAATCATAAGCTGTGTAACAGACGGCGTGCCTCTGATGACATCGGTATAAATCTTGCCTATTACATTCAATATCTTACGCTTTGAAAGATTGCACATAGCAATAACAAGACCGATAAGAATACCTATGATAACAGCAAGAATCGAAACCTTTATTGTTACTCCGATACCGCTGAGCAAGAGGTTATATCTGTCATCCTTTATAAAGCACTTATAGAAGGTCGCCGAAAAGTTCGCCGCCCAATTTGAAAAAATCCCCATATGTACTCATCCTCGCAAGTTTTTATGCGTCCCGAACCAATCAAAACAAATCCGAAACAGCATATAAAACATCATATCATAAAAAGAAGTATATTGCAAGAAAAATTTACTTTTTTCTTAACATATTATTAACATTCTTTTAAAACTGTATCACTATCCTATAATCTTCTGTTCAATTTTTCTACATTTGCACGTTTAAACTCACCGAAAGTTCCGTTGTCAAGCGAAGCTCTGATTTCAGCAAGAAGGTTATTGTAAAAATACAGATTGTGTATAACGCTGAGCCGCATAGCAAGCATTTCCTTTGCCTTAAACAGGTGTCTGATATATGCCCGTGAAAAGCTTTGACAGGTGGGGCAGTCACAATGCTCGTCAAGCGGCCGCTCGTCACGCTCATACTTGGCATTTAAAATATTTAACACGCCCTCAGATGTAAAAATTGTTCCGTGCCTTGCGTTACGGCTCGGCATAACACAGTCAAAAAAGTCAACACCTCTGTCAACCGCCTCTAAAATATTCACCGGCGTTCCCACACCCATTAAATACCTTGGCTTGTCTTTCGGCATATACGGCTCGACAACCTCGATAATTCTGTACATCTCTTCGGTGCTCTCGCCTACGGCAAGCCCGCCTATCGCATAGCCGTCAGCATTGAGGTCGGCTATTCTCTTCATATTATCGATGCGGAGGTCATCGTATGTTCCGCCCTGATTAATGCCGAAAAGAAGCTGGTTTTTATTGATGGTTCGCTCCAGACCGTTCAGCCGTTTCATCTCGGCGACACAGCGTTCAAGCCAGCGCGCAGTTCTCTGTGACGAATCTCTTGCATAGTCCTTTTCACAGGGGTTTTCTATACACTCATCAAACGCCATCGCTATTGTCGAAGCAAGGTTCGACTGAATCCGCATACTCTCCTCGGGACCCATAAAAATTTTCCTCCCGTCGATATGAGATGAAAAATATACACCCTCTTCTTTTATATTTCGAAGCTTAGCGAGCGAAAATACCTGAAAGCCGCCGCTGTCGGTTAAAATCGGCCTGTCCCAGTTCATAAACTTATGAAGTCCGCCCATATCGTATACTACATCGTCACCAGGGCGAAGATGGAGATGATATGTGTTTGACAACTCTACCTGACAGCCGATTTTTTTTAAGTCAGGGGCAGAAATCGCACCCTTTATAGCCGCCGCCGTTCCGACATTCATAAAAACCGGCGTTTGAATTGTTCCGTGAACAGTTTTAAATTCACCGCGCCTTGCGCTTCCCTCTTTTTTTATCAGTTTAAACATTTATTCTTTGCTTCTCCTTCTATATACATTGCGTCGCCGAAGCTGAAAAATCTGTATTTTTCCCGAACGGCAATCTTATATGCATTAAATATTATATCCTTGGTCGAAAACGCCGACACAAGCATCATCAGAGTTGATTCCGGCAGGTGGAAGTTTGTGATAAGACAATCAACCGCCTTAAATTTATACCCCGGATAGATGAAAATGCTTGTCTCGCCCGTTTGAGCGCGAAGCCTTCCGTCCTCATCAGCAACGGTTTCAAGCGTTCTGACCGAGGTCGTTCCGACTGCAATAATTCTTCCGCCTCTCTCCCGTGCACGGTTAATCTTTTCCGCCGTCTCGGCGGTAATCTGATAGAACTCGGTGTGCATAAGATGATCCTCGACATTCTCAACCGAAACAGGCCTGAACGTTCCGAGACCGACGTGAAGCGTTAAATATGCAAGTTCAACGCCCTTTTCCCTGATTTTTTCAAGAAGCTCCTTCGTGAAGTGAAGTCCGGCAGTTGGTGCCGCGGCCGATCCCTCTATTTTAGAATAGACCGTCTGATACCGTTCCCGGTCGGTCAGCTTTTCTTTTATATACGGCGGAAGCGGCATTTCGCCGAGCTTGTCAAGAAGCTCTTCCCACACGCCGTCATACTCAAAACGCACAATTCTGTTCCCGTCCTCAATTATCTCAAGAACCTCGGCGCGGAGCAGACCGCCGCCGAATTCAAAGCGGCTTCCGACCTTCGCTTTCTTTCCGGGGCGGAGAATAACCTCCCACTTATCAAGCTCAAGCCGCTTTAAAAGCAGGAATTCAATCTTTCCGCCGCTTCCCTCTTTCGTTCCGTAAAGCCGCGCCGGAATAACCCTCGTGTTATTCATAACAAGACAGTCTCCCTTGCGGAGCCTGTCAACTATATCATAAAAATGCTTGTGTTCAATCTCGCCGTTTTCACGGTTCACCACCATAAGCCGCGATGATGCCCTGTCCGCAAGTGGCGTCTGAGCAATCAGCTCCTGCGGGAGGTCATAATAAAAATCCTTTGTTGTCATAGCTTAATCTATCTCCAATTTTAGTATTAATATGCGTTTTCGAGATTCGTCCCGGGGAAGTAGTGCAGGAGAATATCTACATATTTATATCCTGCCTCCGCCATACCCTTTGCGCCGTACTGGCTCATTCCGATTCCGTGGCCCCAGCCCTTACCCTCAAAGGTGAAGGCCGTGTTTTTTCCTCCGCCGCCGGTTGTTGTTATATCATACGTCTTTTGATAAACACCGTTGGTGACAAAAAGCTGTTTCGCTTCAAGCGTCGCCCTTCCGGCCGCGGTAAGCATAACAATCTCGTTTACCTTCTTACCGGCTGTCGCGTTTCCATCCGTAGTGTTTACCGTCGGAACGTTCTCGCCCGCCTCGCCGTTTCCCGTGACGGAAAACATCTGACTTTTAGTGACGGTATTAAACACCGTCCTGCACGCCTCGCGCTCAAAGACCTTTGTTCCTTTCGTTCCCCTGACCTCAAGTTTTAAAACTCTTCCGTTTTCGGAATATTCCGTCGCTTTTATCGAGGTCACATTACCGACATCATAGCCTTTATTCCTCATAATCGTGGTGGCCTCGTCGGCCGTGAGCGAGCCTGTCCAGATTCCGTTCGGAATATTCGCCGTATCTTCATAATTATTATCAACGCTCACGAGGTACGGAACGGAATTTCCCCAGACATTTTTAACATCCTCGGTTCTCGGCCCCGCCGATGAACTATAATACAACTCGGCGAGCTTTCCGTTATATGTAAGGACTTGATTCGATGTTTCTTCCACCGGAGCGTATGATTTTTCAGTCTCGAATCTTGTTCCCGAATACGCCTGACAATGCACGTTACAACATAGGTCAAAGCCGCTGTCGGAATGTTTGTTTAAGTTATTCGCCGCATAATTTCTTGCACAGACAGCCTGTGCCTTTAAAGCCTCGGGATTCCACGACGGACTCATCTCCCTCGAAATCACCCCATAGAGATAGTTGTTCATAAACACGACATTCACTATAACATTCTTTCCGTTCACCGTTTTAAAGTCAAGGCCGCCGCGATATTCCTCGCCGTCTATTTTAAATCGTCTGTCCATACCGCCGACAGTTGGGAAGATTCCCATTCCCTCGGCCGCGTTATCAGTCTTAAATACCACAGAGCCATTGCTCTTTGCAACAATGCCGCCTTCAAAGCTGACTGTCATCTCGGTCAAAGAGGTCTTTTTCGCCTGCGAAAAATCCGTACCCGAATATGTTCCGAAATAAAAACCGTTTTCGGAACTGACCATAACCGAATTTTTTGAATTCGTTCCATAGAATAAACCTATTCTAAGATATGACGGAATCGAATAGTCGGCATAAGCCGGAACCGAAACCGCAGTAAACACAAGTATCAAAGCCGCCGCAAAACACAGCAGCCTTCTCACAGAATACGCCTTCATAGAAACAATACCTTCTTTCTGCGCTGTTTCCTTAATAATAACACATTATTCGTGTGATTTCCAGTCTTTTTTTCAAAAAGAAAAAAACTTTTTGTTAAATTTCAATTACAAATTTATTTTTTTGTCTATATTGTCTAAAATATGCTTATAAATAATTACATTTCCACCAAAATAACATTTGACATCTCGGGCTTGTTGGCATATAATAAATTATGTATAGTATTTTACTAAAAAGAGCTAAATTTCATTTAAAAGTAACAATTAGGAGGAGTTTTCAGTGAAACAGTATAACGTAGGTATCATAGGCGCAACAGGAATGGTGGGTCAGCGTTTTATAACTTTGCTTTCCGGCCATCCCTGGTTCAATTTAAAGCTTCTTGCTGCATCCCCCAGAAGCGCAGGCAAGCCGTATACAGAGGCGGTAGGCAAACGCTGGGCGATGAAAACACCTATTCCCGAAGAGGTCGGCAAGATGGTTGTATATGACGCAACCGCTGATATTGATAAAATCGCATCTCAGGTTGATTTTGTGTTCTGTGCCGTTGATATGAAGAAGGACGAAATCCGCGCCCTTGAGGAGGCATATGCCAAGGCGGAATGTCCTGTTGTTTCTAACAACTCCGCCCATAGACATACGCCTGATGTTCCGATGATTATACCCGAAATCAATCCGGATCATGCCGAAATCATAAGTGCTCAAAGAAAGCGTCTCGGCACAAAGCGCGGCTTTGTTGCGGTTAAATCAAACTGCTCGCTTCAGAGCTATGTTCCCGCGCTTCACCCGCTTATGAAGTTTGGTGTTAAAGCCGCTCTCGCCTGCACCTATCAGGCCATCTCGGGCGCCGGAAAGACCTTTGAAACATGGCCTGAAATGCTTGATAACGTCATTCCTTATATCGGCGGCGAGGAGGAAAAGAGCGAAATCGAACCCCTTAAAATCTGGGGACATATCGACGGTGACAAGATTGTCGACGCAACAGAGCCGGCAATCACAACTCAGTGCCTGCGCGTTCCCGTTTCCGACGGACATATGGCGGCGGTATTTGTTAAGTTTGAAAACAAACCGACTATAGAAGAAATTAAAACCGCATGGAAGGAATTCCGCGGCATTCCGCAGGAGCTTGAGCTTCCGCACGCACCGAAACAGTTCCTTAACTATTTTGAAGACCCGAACCGTCCTCAGACAAAGCTTGACCGCGACTTAGAAGGCGGAATGGCTGTTTCTCTCGGCCGGCTTCGTGAGGATTCTCAGTATGACTATAAGTTCGTTTGCCTCTCACACAACACCCTGCGCGGTGCGGCCGGCGGCGCTGTTCTTATGGCTGAGTTGCTTGCAGCTAAGGGTTATTTTGACTAATATTTAGGCTTATATAAACATTTTCTGTATTATAAGGAGGAATAACAGCACTATGAAAGAACCATTGTTTACCGGCTCATGCGTTGCGCTTGTCACACCCTTTACTTCAAACGGAGTAGACTTTGATAAGCTCTCTGAGCTGATTGAATATCATATTTCAAACAAGACCGATGCGATAGCTGTATGTGCCACCACAGGCGAGGCTCCTACCCTTCCGGATGACGAACACAAGGAAATTTTACGCTTTGCCGTTGAAAAGGCAGGCGGGCGTATTCCTATCATCGCGGGAACGGGCAGCAACGACACAGCTCACGCGGTTGAATTCACCGAATATGCCGACAAGATAGGTGCTGACGGTATGCTTGTCGTCACACCGTATTACAATAAAACGACTCAGCACGGTTTATACCTTCATATGAAGGCTATTGCCGAAAGTACATCCAAACCGATTATTCTCTATAACGTGCCGAGCAGAACCGGCCTTAAAATGTCTGTCGATACGCTTAAGAAGCTTGATAAGATTCCGAATATAAACGCGATTAAGGAAGCAAGCGGCGATATAGCGTTTATGGCCGAGGTCGCGGCTGAAACCGAACTCGTTATCTATTCGGGAAACGATGATTGTATAGTTCCCTGCCTTTCGCTCGGCGGAAAGGGTGTAATCTCGGTTCTTGCCAACATACTTCCGAGAGAAACTCATGATATGTGCGAAAAATACTTAAGCGGAGATGTCGAAGGCTCAAGGGATATGTTTCTTAAATACTTTGAACTTGCTAAGGCTCTTTTTATCGAGGTCAATCCGATTCCTGTCAAGACCGCTATGAATCTTATGGGCTTCCACGTGGGCGGATTAAGACTTCCGCTCTGTGATATGCAGCCGGAAAACCTCGCAAAGCTCGAAAAGGTTCTGATTAAGTACGGTCTGCTCAGCGGGATTAGCGACTGACACTACATATTTATAGGATAAGGGTGATACAAATGACAAACATTTTATTATGTGGTGCCGGCGGAAAAATGGGTCACGCGGTTGCGCGCTCGGCAAAGGATTTTGAGGGGGCATCAATAGCCGCCGGGTATGATATAAGGATTCCGAGTGACGTTGACTTTCCGGTTTATACCTCACTTTCGGATATAAAAGAGAAAATCGATGTTATAATCGATTTTTCTCACCCGTCTCTGACGGACGGAATCCTCGACTATGCGGCGGAAAATAAAATCCCTGCCGTTATTTGTACGACCGGTCTCTCGGGTGAGCAGGTTGCTCACCTTAACCGAACCTCTGAGACCACCGCCGTTTTCTATTCGGCCAATATGTCGCTCGGCGTGAACCTTCTTATTGATTTGGTTCAGCGTGCCGCAAAGGTTCTTGAGGACAATTTTGATATAGAAATTATTGAAAAACACCATAACCAAAAGCTCGATGCGCCAAGCGGAACGGCTCTTGCCATTGCGGATGCAATTTCGGACGCGGTTTCATATGAGCCTGAATACACCTATGACAGACACAGTGTCCGCAAAAAGCGTGACAAGTCGGAAATAGGAATTCTTTCGATGCGAGGCGGCACAATAGTCGGCGAACACTCGGTTTACTTCGCAGGCTGTGATGAGGTTATCGAAATCAAGCACGCCGCGACATCAAAGGAAGTCTTTGCTGTCGGCGCGGTTAAAGCGGCCGTCTTTTTGAAAGGTGCAAGGCCGGGACTGTATTCTATGAAAAATCTTATAGAGGCTTAATTATACAACAAATTCAGAAGGGAGATTAACTATGATTAAAACAATAACAAACATTGATTATCTTGAAGATGTCGCTCTTGTGACCGTCAACAATATTCCAAACAGCTCTAAAAACGTTTCGCTTATACTCAACGAGATTGCGGCAAGGGACGTAACTGTCGATATGATTTGTCAAACTGCGCCGTACAAGGATAAAATCAATCTCTCGTTTACCGTTCCTCAGGATAGCCTTGCTGAAGTAATAGCGGCAACAACCGCATTCCGTAAGGTCAGCAAGGATATTTCGACCGATGTAAACGGTAATAACACAAAGATTATACTTATCGGTGAAGGTATGCGGAACACTTCGGGTGTAGCGGCTGAGCTTTTCGATATTTTAGCTCAGGCTGATATTCCGGTTAAGCTTATCACAACCGGCGAAACTGAAATTTCGTGCCTCCTTGATATAAAGGACATAGATAAAGCAAAGAATCTGTTAAATAAATAAATTATCATCAAAGCCAAAGCCCCGCCGAAAAACGGCGGGGCTTATTAAGTGTTTAGCACAGAGAAATCAATTTCAAAGCTTTTATACTGATTCAAAGATAGGCCGCTGACAACTCAAAGCAGCGGAAATATCACCTTAAAGTCCGAAAACCAAGTGAGACACAACGCCGAATATGATTCCGAGAAGTGCCCCGGCACATACCTCAAGCGGAGTATGCCCCAAAAGCTCTTTCAGTCTGATTTGTTTTTCAATGGGGTCGCTCTCGTCCCATGCATCAATAATCATATTTATCATCCGTGCCTGCTGACCGGCCGCACGGCGGATTCCCGATGCGTCATACATCACAACAAGTGCAAGGGCACAGCATATAACAAAAGCCGATGAATCAAACCCGTCGTGGATTCCCACACAGGTCGCAAGCGATGTGACAATGGTCGAATGTGACGAAGGCATTCCGCCCGGCCCCATAAACCGCGTCATATCGAGGCGCTTATCCTTTATGCAGACAAGCATACCCTTAAGCAGACACGAGAACATCCAAGCAAACAAGACTGTAAAAAATATTTTATTACTCAACAATTCCTTCAAATACATACAAAACGCTCCTAATACTTCCTGCTGAGCAGATAGTCCGCCAGCGAATCCAAAAACTTCCCCTTTTCTCCGAGCGGCTTTAATTTCTCCTTTGCCTCGCCTGTTGTTTCTGAAAGATACCTCTTTGCGCCGTCCAGGCCGAACATAGTCACAAAGGTGTTCTTTCCCTCATCTGCATCGCTTCCTATCGGCTTCCCCAATAGCTTTTCATCTCCTGTCACGTCAAGAATATCATCCTTTATCTGAAACGCAAGGCCGAGACTTTGTGCATAACTGTCGAGGATTTCTTCCGTTTTCTCATTTTGATTAACTCCGCCGCAAAGACAGCCGCATCTGACAGCGGCTCTGATCAGTGCGCCGGTCTTATGGTTATGAAGGTATATAAGCTCATCAGGCGTCACATTGTCGCGTTCCTCACACTGAAGGTCAACCACCTGACCGCCTATCATCCCATAAACCCCCGACGCCGCCGACAAGCAGCGGATTATCGCCAAAAGCTCTCCGTCAGACAGCGTTTTAAACTCTGTCACATCAGACAGAATTTCAAACGCGGAATTCAAAAGTCCGTCACCCGCCAAAAGCGCCATATCCTCACCGAAAACTGTGTGACAGGTTGCCCTTCCGTGTCTTAATTCATCATCATCCATACACGGAAGGTCATCGTGTATAAGCGAATAATTATGTACACATTCAACAGCAAGAGCCACTCTCGCCGCATCCTCGGCGTTCGCGCCGCAAAGCTCCGCCGCCGCTTGAACCAGTATCGGACGTATTCTCTTTCCACCGCCGCAAATCGCATATCTCATCGCTTCAAGCACCGTTTTCTGAGGAAGTTCCTCAATCATAAACTGTCTGTCAATCTGATTTTCGACCGCATCAAGATATTTCTTATACTGTTCTTTAAACTCCATAACAATCTCCCCGCCGCCGCAATGTGACAGCTCTAAAATTAAAATTCTACTCCGCTGACGGACTGAAGTCCTGTTCTTCAATTTTCCCCGTCTCGCGGTTCTTCATTAAAACGGTAATCTTCTGCTCCGCCGCGTCAAGCGCACTTGTACATTCACGCGTGAGACCCACGCCCTTTTCAAACAATGCAATCATATCGTCAAGGCTGATGTTTGTATCCTCAAGTGCCTTTACAACTCTTTCAAGCTCACCTAAATTTTTCTCAAAATTGTTTTTATCGCTCACTTATTACTCCGCCTTTCATACTACCCTTGCCGAAAAGTCGCCGTCGGCAACAGTCACATTTATCATATCGCCGCTGTTTACCTGTGAAACGGAACGTACCACCCTTCCCGAATCATCCTTGGTCAGGGAATATCCTCTGCCCAATGTGCCGAGAGGACTCAATCCGTTCAGCTTCGCGGCCGCCTCAGCAAGCTCCTGCCGCTTTGTTCTGAGGGCCGCCTTACACGCCGTTTCAAACATATGTGAAAGGCTGTCGAGGTACTGACGTTCATCATTTATCTTAGATACCGGATTCTTAAACACCGGCCTGTCACTGCAGCGTTCAACTCTCATTCTTCCGCGTTCTATGACCTGCATAGCCTGACGGTAAAGCATCCGATACACATTATTGAATTTCTCATTAAGCTCAATCTGTGACGGAACCACCAATTCCGCCGCGGCGGAAGGTGTCGGCGCTCTTAAATCCGCAACAAAATCGGATATGGTAAAGTCAATTTCGTGACCGACCGCCGAAACTATAGGAATCCTGCTATTATATATTGCGCGGGCAACAACCTCTTCGTTAAACGACCATAAATCTTCAATCGAGCCGCCGCCCCTTCCTACTATCAGGACGTCAGCAAGCTTTGTCGCATTAAAATATTCTATTGCGGAAACGATGCTTGCCGCCGAGTTCTCGCCCTGAACAAGAACCGGGTACAGCACCACATCAGAGTACGAAAACCGCCGCGACAGGACGTTTATAATATCCCTTATTGCCGCTCCTGTCGGGGCGGTGACAACGCCCACCTTCTTTGGGTATTTAGGAAGCGGCTTCTTGTGCTTCGGGTCGAAAAGTCCCTCCGCCGCCAGCTTCTTTTTAAGCTGTTCAAACGCGGCATAAAGGTCGCCCTGACCCTCCTGCTGCATATCATCGATATAGAGCTGATACTGCCCGTCGCGTTCATAGACCGCGACCCTTCCGTGAGCTATCACCTTCATACCGTTTTGCGGTCTGAAGTTAAGCCTTGCCGCCGCAGAACGAAACATAACCGCACGCATAACACCGCTCTCATCCTTCAGCGACATGTACATATGCCCCGAGGAATGAGCCTTGAAGTTTGACAACTCGCCCTTGACCAAAACATCTGATAAAATATCGTCTCTTGAAATTACTTCTTTTATGTATAGGTTTATCTGTGTGACAGATAAAGCCTTTCTTTCATTAACCATAATAATCCTCAAAATCCCGTAAAGGCCGGAAACAGCGGTTTTTTTATCTTATTTCGTCCTTAATCTTGCCCAAAACGCCGTTAATAAACGGCGCAGCCTCATCGCCGTCATACTCTTTGGCAAGACCGATAGCCTCGTTCACCGAAACAGCCGCCGGAATATCCTCCATATAAAGCATCTCATATGTGCCGAGTCTAAGTACCGCAAGGCTGACCGATGAAATTCTGTCAACGCCAACGCTTCCGGCGTACTTTTCGATAAGGGCATCAATCTCATCCGCCTTTTCCATAACGCCGCGGACAGCCCCCTCGATATAATCACGCTGTCCGCCGGCCTTGTTCCGGTCAAAAAAATCGTTCATCAGCGTCTCGGTTTCTTCAGGCTGAAAATTATACTGAAAAATCAGAATAAATGCCTGTTTTCTTGCTTCTCTCCTGTTCATATTCCGCCCGTCCTTATTCCTCTGTTGTTTCAGCCGTATCGCTTGCTTCGGTCTCGCTTGTTTCATTTTCGACTGATGAATTTGATGCGTTTTCAGCCGCTTCATCGGTATCTTCCGCCTTATTTTCATCGAAAGACTCAGCCTTTTCATCTGCCGTCGGAGCGGTAATACTCTCAACCGAAACGTTCACCGCACTGACCGAAAGCCCGGTCATAGCCTCTACATCACCTTTGACCTTGCTTTGAACATTCCACGAAACATCGGGAATCTTAGCGCCGTATTCAACCATAATGGCGAGGTCAAGTGTAACCGAATCGCCGTCTTTTGTGATTTTAACACCCTTTGATGTATTCTTCATACCGATAAGCTCGGCGAAGTTCCCCGCAACACCCGACACCATCGAAGCAACGCCCTTAACCTCAGACGCAGCCATAGAGGCGATAACCGCAATAACCTCATCGGCAATATTAACACTTCCGTTATTTTCAACAACTTCCGGATTAACTGAACTTTCCATACTAAAATCCTCCTTATATATAAAACGCTGTACTTTTACAGTATTTTGACGTTATTTTTTACATTCTTTATTATTATAGCATATCCGCTTTCATATTACAACAATTTTATTCTAATTTATTCTATTTTTTTAAAAAAGCCGCCCGTGCAAGGGCAATACTGCCCCGCCCGAACGGCCTGTTTTATCTTTTGGATTGTTTTACCTATTGAAGCGAATTTATTTTTATATTCTTAACGGGGACGTTGGTTTCCGAAACGATGATGTCCTTAATCTGTGCCACTTTTGCACCGTCAACCTCACCGCCCTGAACGGTTACCGACACACCGCTCTCGCTGATGTACGCAAAGCAGTCGGCATAACCCTTCGCCTTAACCTGGGTTTCGATGTTCCGCTCCTTCTCTGATGCCTCGGTTGCCTGTTTTATCTTATCCTCTGCCGCCTTTCGGTTCTCCTGTGAGGCGTCTGAATTTTTCGCCATCTTTCCCCATTCCTCGGCTGAGCTGCTTCGCGCCGAATCGCGTTCCTGTCTGAGCTTTGACATCTGTTCGGTTCCGCCGCCCGCCTGATTATTCTTATCCTCCGCCTTTTCGTCCTGCTTTGCATTCTTCTGTTCCTCTGTCGGAAGGGTCTCGTTTGCGGTCGGAATCGCCGCATTCAGGTTTCCCTGCTCTATTGTCCACCTATAATATCCCGCTGTGATTACCAATGCCACAAGACCGAGAAGAAGTATTTGCCTTCCCCCAAACCTAATCTTTCTTTTCTGACTACTCATAATATATGTCCTTTCCTCCCACCTGAATTTTAATTCCCGCCCTGCCCGTGGGCATACAGAGCTTATATATCTTTGTCAATAAGTAACCTTTATCCTATGCGCGGCAATCCCATAAAGAGCCTTTACCGCGTCGTATATTTCAAGTCTGACCTTCTCGTCCGCCGCGCCGCTCGCCACCACTAAAACTCCCGATATTTCGGGTGTCCTTTCCTCCACCACATACGGCTCACCGCTTCGGCTTCCGCCGGTCACAACCGTGCTTTCGCTTTCCTCACTGTAATCCGCCGCGGAATTCTCACCGCCGTTCTTTGACAGCTTGCTCTTGCTGTCGCGTGCCAAAACCTTCTCACCTCCGCCGCTTGTACTTATATAAACCGAGACATCTCCCGCCCCGTTGATTCTTTTCAAGGTCATTTCAAGCTTCTTCTCCTGTTCCTTTGTGTATTCATAGGCGGTTTCCGATGTGTCGGCCGAAGCCTTGCTCTTTTCCTTATCTCCGCCGGCAAGGCTCGTCACCGCAAGAATGATTACCGCCGCTATAATAAGCCATATAATAATCATGTTCGGTTTCTTCTTTTCACCGCCATCCGGCGAAGTATATACCGCGCTGTTTACTATTTCTCTGATTCCCATAAATACGCTTCCCCTTTATCCGCCTTGTCTCAAATATTTTATGTCTATTTTCTCATCAGATAATCCATAATCCTTCTTTAATATATCAACCGCGCCTTGGTTCAGCCTTTTTCCGCCGTTTGAGTCAGCTATTATATAAACCCTCTCGATATTGCCGAAGGTTTCTTCGGCTTCCGACACCTCACAACGAATTTCAACCTCAATTCCCGAAGATTTTTCAATCTCACCTTTGATTTTTTCACAGAGCTTTCGCTTATACAGTGAGAGAACCTCGCTCTTTTGTCTGTCCTCCATATTCTCATACTGAGTGTATGCCTTATCCTGCGGAAGTTCGGCATCTATGTCAAATTTATTCTTTACAAACGGCGAAAGAAGCGAAAGAATCAGCATAAGTCCGATGGCGAGATGAACGTATTTTTTATATGAACTGTTCGGAAGAATCATCTCACAGATTGAACCGAAAACTATGATTCTGGCAACAGACATCGTCCACGCCTTTAAAAATCCCGTCATTTACCGCTACCTCCCCAGAACCGCGGCGCTGCTTCCGGCGTTTATCATAATCGTTGTAACTATTATGAACATTACCGTAACCGCCGCAATCATAGAAAACAGCACAGACACCGAATCACCGAGCCTCGAAATACAGGTTATCAGCTTCGGCTCGGACACAGGCTCGGCCACCGCGGCGGTGATTCTGAACAGAATCAAAAGGGCGCCGAGCTTTAAGACCGGCCTGAGTGCAATCAGCACCAAACAGATTATTCCTAAAATTCCCACCGAGTTTTTGATAACCACGCTGCAATTCATAACCGTTTCGACCGACTCGGCGAGGATTCCGCCGACCATCGGGATTAGGTTTGAAGCGGCGAACTTACTCAGCTTTATAGCAAGGCCGTCCGCCCCGGCGGACGCAATGCTCTTAAGTCCGGCGAGGCTTACAAACACCGTCAGCATTATCGAAAGACCCCACTTGACCGCGCTGTTTAAAAGCTTTACCATTTTATCGGTTTTAAACTTATCCGACATTCCGTTTACTATGTTAAGCGCTGTCGAAATCATAACCGCGGGGATAAACACCACCTCTATTACCCAAACGGCAACCTCAACTATCGCCAGAATTGTCGGTTCGAGCGTTGCCGCCGAAACCGCCGCACCTCCGGTGAGAAGCGCCGTCACAATCACGGGAACAATAAATCGCATAAACACGGCGATATTCTCAATCGTCTGTGTGGCACAAACCGCCGCTTCATAGAATGCGGCTGAGGCTATCCCCGATATAACGGTATAGCACGCATAAAACGCACAGTCGGCAACGGCCGCACCGCCAAAGCCGGATTTCAGTCCGCTCAGGTATGAGCTGAGCACCGACATTGCCAGAACAAGCGCCATCAGCCTTGCCCCGTCATACACCTCGCCTAAGAGGAGCTTTAAAATATACTGCACAAGCTCACGCGGCGAAACCGAAAAATCCCCCGAATTCAGTTGTTTTAATATATCCCTTGCGTTAAAATCGGGAACAATATCGCTGAACGCACCGGAGGCTCCAAGCTGGGTTTCAAACATTTCGCCGTATATGTCAGAATAATCGCTAAGCACCGATTCGGTATCGGTGCTTTCGCCTTCGGCGTACACATCCCAAAAAGGTATTGTCATAATTACCGCAATAATAAGAATTATAAGTTTGTATCTCATAAAAATACCGCCGTTTTTCTAAAAGCTTATTATCTTGCTCGTCAGTTCAAGAAGGCCGTAAATAATCGGCATAGAGAGGGTGATAATCACCACCTTTCCGCCAAGCTCAATCTTTCCGGCAATCGACGATTCGCCCGCGTCCTTGCAAATATCCGACGCAAACTGACATATATACGCCACGCCGATTATCTTTATCACAATTTTGACATACGCGGTATCTATCCCCGATTCCTCCGCTATGTTCTGAAACATAGTCAAAACCGAGGACAGATACGGCACGCATAATAGCAGTATTGCCGCCGCACTCAGAACCGGTACGGCTATAGCAAGTTCAGGGCGGTACTGTTTCACCGTCAGGGCGAGAACCGTTCCGCATATTCCTATCCCTATAATCTTAAAAACAAGCATAGCTAAAGTCCGAACAGCGACTTTATCGTATTAAAAAGCTCGCTGATTTCACGAAGCACCACCAAGAGTACCACTACCAAGCCGGCGATAGTCGTCATCATTGCCTGATCCTCTCTTCCCGCTCTGACAAGAAGAACGTTAAGCACAGCAACCAAAATTCCTATCGCCGCCACCTTAAATATTAAGTCAACTCCGTCCATTTTTCCTCCATCGCTTTCTCTTTCTCTGTTTCAAAAAAGCATTACCGCCGCAAACATTCCGCCGAGGAAGCCAACACCGCGCCATAGCCTTCCGCGCCTGTCGCGTTCCGCCGCCGCTATGTCCTGCGCAAGTTTCAGCTTTGCACAGGCGGCCTTTATATTGTCAATTTCGCTTTCTGTATCGCCTGCGCCGAGATTCTCTGAAAAGCTTCTGAGGATTTCCATATCCTCGGCGGACAGGCAGAGCGAGCCTCGGTTTCTTCTGAGTGAACGCTCAAACGCAACAGACGGCGAAACATCCTTCATCTCATCAGCGGCGTCTAAGAACATTCGGCTCACCGTTCCGCCGCGCGACTTTGCCGCACCTGAGACGGCCTGTGCCACGGGAAGCTTTAAAAAGCCTATGTTAAAGCTTATCTGTGTAAGCACAAGACAGAGCTGTTCAAGCTGAGCCGCCCTTACCGAAAAGACCGATGCGGCAAGCGAGCCGATGTATCCGCCGCCGAGAACGACTATCCCTGCCGCCGCAACTCTTATCGCCGCGTTCAAAGTGAAATCGCCTCGGTATACGTAACGGATTCGGGCGTGGAGAAGTCGCGTCTTATCAGTATCGCGCTGTCGAATATCTTGTCCTCAAACATCGGCTGAAGAACCTTTCTCGACAGAGCCTCCTCCACGCTGCTTCCGTGGGTGGTGGCAATAATTTTAACGCCCGTTCCCGCGGCAACCCGAAGGGCTTCAACATCCGCCTCTGACGCGATTTCATCGCTGGCTATCACCTTAGGCGACATCGTGCGGAGGAGAAGCTCAACCGCGGCGGCCTTCGGCGCTCCGTCAACCACGTCGGTCTGGGCACCTATATCGTTACAGGGAACTCCGCGGTACATTGCGGCAAGTTCGCCGCGGTCATCCGCCACGCCGCACTTAAACCCCCGGTCGGAAACCTGGCGGATAATATCGCGCAGGAGCGTTGTCTTTCCCATTTGCGGCGGAGCAATGAGAAGCGTGCTTTTCACATTCTCGCCGTCTATAATCTTATCGATTATTCCGTCGGCAAGGCCGATAAGCTGATGTGCTATCCGGAAGTTAAGCGAGCTGATTTCGCGGAAGGTTTTTATTTCCTTGCCATCGCAGACAGCTTTTCCGCAAATCCCGACGCGATGTCCGCCGCGGATTGTAATAAATCCTTGCCTAATTTCTTCAAGGTGGGCATAAACCGAGTTTTCACAAACCCGTCCGAACGCCGTTTGTACTTCTTCTGATGAAACCGTATAAGCATCACTTTCATAATTGGTTATTCCTCCCGCAGGTGTGACAAAACAACTCTCTCCCCATATTCCGACCGTCAGCGGTGCGCCGCACCGAAGGCGAACTTCTTCAACGTCAAACCACTCGCCGGAACCGATTTTTGAAAGAAGCTCGGCTATATTCACCGGCATATACGGAAGTATTTCCGAAATCCTTTGTTTTTTCACTTCCTCATTCTTCCTTTCATTGTGTATTAAGGTCTATGACCTATATGTAAATATTGTTATGATACTTTGTCCGAAAATAGAACGGATAAGCTAAAATTTTATTGCACAAGCATCTTATATGTGATATAATATGTGCTGAAATCTCAGTCCCGCCGCTCTTTTTTATATAGTCAACGGCGGCGAACCCGAAAAAATTAAGGAGAACTTTAGCTATGAAGCTTTACGGAATGATATTCGATATGGACGGAACGCTCTTTGACACCGAGCGGCAATATATAGAAACCTATCACAAGATCGCAGACGAGCGCGGTCTTGACCTCCCGCGGGAATTCACCCTATCCTGTATGGGCCTCCCGCGCGAAAAGGTCTGTCGGAAATACAAAAACAGATTCGGAGAAGACTTTGACTTTTATGAATTCAGAGGTGAGATGTTTAAACGTGTGCACAAGCTGTGGGACGATAATGGAATCCCGTTAAAACAGGGTGCGGTCGGTCTTCTTGACTCTTGCAGAGCCGCCGGAATTCCCTGTGCGGTCGCAACCTCAACGGCGAGAGATGCGGCTGTTTCAATGCTTAAACGCACCGATATTTTGAAATACTTCGCCGCTGTTGTCGGCGGTGATGAAATAAAAAACGGCAAGCCAAACCCCGATATTTTCATCGAGGCGGCACGCCGTATAGATGTTCCGCCGGAAAAGTGCGGCGGTGTCGAGGATTCCCGCAACGGAATCCTGGGAATCCGCGCGGCGGGAATGACCTCGTTTCTCATTTATGACCTTTTAAAACCCGACGGCGAAATGCTTTCCGCCGCCGACTATGTCTTTGACAGTCTCGACAAAATCCGAGACTATATAATATAGTTGTCGGTCCTGTCCTTTCGCATAAGGTCAGAAATTCTCTTGCTGTCTAAAAAGTTATTTATCAAATCGTTGAGTTCGCCCCACATTCCCACTGTGCGGCATTCGGCCCTGCGTTCACAGGCGGCGGCATTTGGTTTAAGGCACGAAACGGGTGCAAGAGTGCCTTCGGTGATGCGAAGTATCTCGCCGACCGTATATTGCTCAGGCTCTTTTTTAAGTCTATAGCCGCCGCCCTTTCCGTGAATGCCGATTACCAGATTATTTTTTGAAAGAAGCGCCATAATCTGTTCAAGATACTTGGGCGAGATACCCTGACGTGACGCTATCTTCTTTATCGGGATATATCCCTCGTCCTCGTTTTCCGCAAGGTCAACGAGAACCCTTATCGCGTACCTTCCGCGTGTTGAAATCAGCATTTTAATCTCCATTCCGCCGTCCTGCGCCGACAAAGCGATAAATTAAGTCTCCTATCCGCAGGATTTGTATGATAAGAGCGCTGTTAATCAGCGAAAAGCGGTGTTGACATATATCTGTCACCGGTATCCGGAAGAAGAACAACAATATTCTTTCCCGCATTTTCGGGGCGTTTAGCAAGCTGAACAGCCGCATATACAGCCGCACCCGATGAGATTCCGACCAGAACGCCCTCGTTCTTTCCTATCAGCTTACCTGTCTCGAATGCGTCCTCGTTGCTTACCGGGATAATCTCGTCATAAATCTTTGTATTAAGCGTATCCGGAACAAATCCCGCACCTATTCCCTGAATCTTATGCGGACCGGGAACGCCGGTAGAAAGCACCGCCGAAGTAGCAGGCTCAACGGCAACAACCTTAACATCCGGGTTCTTTGACTTTAGGAATTCGCCTACGCCGGTGATGGTTCCGCCTGTGCCTACGCCCGCAACAAATATATCGACCTTTCCGTCTGTGTCCTCATAGATTTCGGGGCCGGTTGTGTCAAAGTGCGCCTTTGGATTTGCCGGATTCTCAAACTGACCCGGGATAAAGCTGTCGGGCGTCTCAGCGGCAAGTTCCTTAGCCTTTGCAATGGCTCCCGACATACCCTTTGAGCCATCGGACAAAACAAGTTCCGCTCCGTATGCCTTCATAAGCTGGCGGCGCTCAACCGACATTGTCTCAGGCATAACGATAATCACACGGTATCCCTCCGCCGCCGCAACAGCGGCAAGGCCTATACCTGTGTTGCCCGAGGTCGGCTCTATGATAACCGAATTCGGTTTGAGCTTTCCCTCTGCCTTTGCGGTGTCAAGCATTGCCTTGGCTATACGGTCCTTAACCGAACCCGCCGGGTTAAAGTATTCAAGCTTCGCTATAACCTTTGCGTTTAAGCCGAATTTCTTCTCGATATGTGTGAGTTCAAGAAGCGGGGTCTTTCCTATAAGTTGTGATGCTGATGTATAAACTTTTGACATAATAATTATCTTCCTTTTTCTTAATATTTTAATTACTAACTTATTTTATTGCCTCAAATCCGTGTTCAAGGTCTGATATAATATCGTCGATATGCTCAGTTCCTATCGAAAGTCTTATTGTGTTAGGCTTGATTCCTCCGCTCAAAAGCTCTTCTTCGGACAGCTGAGAGTGAGTCGTTGAAGCAGGGTGAATAACAAGCGATTTAACGTCCGCAACATTGGCGAGGAGCGAGAATAACTCAAGGCTCTCGGTGAACTTCTTCGCCTCTTCGGCCCCGCCCTTTATCTCGAATGTGAATATCGAACCCGCACCGTTCGGGAAATATTTGTTATAAAGTTCCTTCTGACGTCCGTCCGACAGGACAGGGTGATTAACCTTTTCAACCTGAGGATGATTTTTAAGGAAGTCAACAACCTTAAGCGCGTTCTCAACGTGACGTTCAACACGAAGCGACAGAGTTTCAAGTCCCTGAATCAGGAGGAACGAGTTAAACGGCGAAATCGTTGCGCCTTGGTCTCTCATCAGGGTTGTGCGAAGCTTCATAATATATGCTATGTTTCCGCAAGCCTCCGCAAATACCACGCCGTGATATGATGGATTCGGCTTTGAAATTCCCGGGAACTTATCGTTCTGTGTCCAGTCAAACTTTCCGCCGTCAACTATCACGCCGCCCATTACCGAGCCGTGACCGCCGATAAACTTTGTTGCCGAATGTACAACTATATCCGCCCCGTGTTCAATCGGTCTGAGAAGGAACGGCGTAGCAAAAGTGTTATCGACTATAAGCGGGATTCCGTGCTTATGTGCAATCTCAGCAACAGCCTCAATATCCAGAATATCCGAATTCGGATTTCCCAGAGTCTCAGCGTACAGAGCCTTTGTGTTAGGCTTGATTGCCTTTTCAAAGTTTTCGGGGTCTGACTCATCGATAAATGTAACGTCAAGTCCCTGTTCCTTTAAGGTATTGGCAAAAAGGTTATATGTTCCGCCGTATAGGTTAGATGCCGAAACGATATGATCCCCCGCAGTCGCGATATTTTGTATTGCGTATGTAATAGCCGCCGAACCCGATGCGGTTGCAAGAGCCGCCGCACCGCCTTCCAAAGCGGCAACACGTTTTTCAAACACATCAGAGGTCGGATTCATAAGTCTTGTGTATATGTTTCCGCCTTCGGTAAGGCCGAACCGTCCCGCCGCCTGAGCCGAATCCTTAAATACATACGAAGTTGTCGCATATATAGGAACAGCCCTCGCGTCTGTCGCCGGGTCAGGAGCTTCCTGACCAACGTGTACCTGAAGTGTTTCAAACTTATAGTTCTTTGACATTATCATTCTCTCCTTTTAAAATAAATGAATTTTATATAATGTGAATTTTTATCTCGTTGATTCGTTTTACCTACTTACCAACTATGTTAATGGTATTATAACACTACCTACCCACTATGTCAATAGGTTTTTAGAAATTTTTTTATTTTTATGATAAAAAATGCAAAACTCAAAAAAATTTTAAAAATAATTGATAAATTTGCATAAACTACTTGATTTTTTATAAAAAGTAGTTTAAAATTATAAAGACTGTAATATAAATTTAATATATGCTTGTCATTATTAAATTTATATGGAGGAATTCTTTAATGAGTTACAAAAGTTACAGTCGAAAAAAATCAACAAAAAAAACTTCGGGCATTATATCGGCTGGGG
>CAJKNM010000014.1 GCA_905201285.1 uncultured Eubacteriales bacterium
TTATCGGCTCAATAGGCACAATTGACGCCCAAAACGGCATACTGCTTTATCTTGACGAAATACAGTATTTCAATAAAAAACAGCAGCAAATTTTGCTTTCTTACATTGAAAACGGGGATATTACTCTTATAGCCTCCACCACCGAAAACCCCTATTTTTATGTGTATAATGCGATTTTAAGCCGCTCAACGGTGTTTGAGTTCAAGCCGGTCGAAGCATCGGATATGCAGCGCGCGGTCGACCGGGCGTTCGTGCTCGCGCTTGACGGACGCGATATTCCGGTCGAATCCGGCGTTGCGTCACATATCGCGCAGGCGGTCGGCGGAGATGTGCGCAAGGCGCTCGGCGCGGTCGAGCTGCTTGTCTCCGGAGCCGGGGAGAACGGCATCACGCTCGCGGATGCACAGCAGGCGGCGCAGCGTTCGAACATGCGCTACGACCGCGACGGCGACAGCCATTATGACATTCTGTCCGCGCTGCAAAAATCCATTCGAGGCTCGGACCCGGATGCAGCGGTGCATTATCTCGCGCGTCTGCTCGAGGCCGGAGACATGATCTCGGCGGCGCGGCGTATGCTGGTCATCGCGAGCGAGGACATCGGCCTCGCTTATCCGCAGTGCGCGGCGATCGTCAAAGCGTGCGTAGACAGCGCCTTTCAGCTCGGTCTGCCCGAGGCACGCATTCCGCTCGCACAGGCGGCGATCGTCATGGCGACCGCGCCCAAGTCCAACAGTGCCTGCATGGCGATCGACGCCGCGCTCGCAGACATTCGCGCAGGCAAAAGCGGCGACATCCCGGCGCATATCAAGGACGCGCATTACGGCGGCGCGGCGAAGCTCGGACGCGGACTGACCTATCAGTATCCGCACAGCTATCCGAATCACTGGGTCGAGCAGGACTATCTCCCGGCGGAGCTTTCCGGCGCGAAATATTACGAATTCGGCCCGAATAAGACTGAGCAGACAGCAAAGACGTACTGGGATCGCGTCAAGGGCCGAAAATAAAGAAAGAGCGAAACCATGCGGAAGCAGGTTTCGCTCTTTTTTACAGATAAAACTCGTTTTCCTTATGTATCCCGGCAAACTTCTGTTCAAGCATGCGCGCATGGGACAGAAACTGTTCGTCGTCGAAAAATTTTGCACCCCTCGGGCAGCCGAGGATGCAGGCCTGGCACTTGATGCAGATACCGGAAACAACAGACGGATCTTCGCTGCTGATCGAGCCCATCGGACAAAGTGCCGCGCAGCGGCCGCAGCCGTCGCATTTTTCAGGATCGGTCTGCGGTGCAGACTTGAGAAATTTCGCGGGCTTCCCGCTCGTGCCGGTCGGGATATAATAGCTGCTGTCTGCGTCGCCCGGCACGGCAGGGGAGAGAACGATCTCGTCCTTCTGAATGCGTTCTGCGGCCTTGGCAGCAAAGCGGCGCACCTCGGCGCAGTCCTCTGCATTCGGGCGGCCGGCCGCAAGCGCACGGGCGATGGAGTGCTGGCAGACACAGACTGCACCGGCGGCCGGCTTCATGCCGCCGTCGGTCAGCACGCGGAACAGCTCTGCAAGCGCGTTTTCATAGGCGCGGTTGCCGTAGGTCACGAGCGCGACCGCAGGAGAGCCGCTGCCATGCAGGATGCGGCGCAGGTCGGGCGAAATCTTGTTCGGGAGCCTGCCCGCATAGGTCGGTGCGCCGACGATGACAAGCGTATCAGCGGAAAAGTGAAATACTGTTTCACGCTCTGCCGGGGTATTCAGCGAGATAAGACGGAAGGGGACACCGAGCGTTTGAGCGGCCTGCTCTGCGGCAGCGGTGACGAGTGTGCGTGTGGTTCCGGTCGGACTGAAATACAGTCCGATGACCGAGGATATGCGCATGGCGTTCACGTCCTTTTTCAAAGATAAATAAAAAACCACTCGAAACCCTGTGGTTTCAAGTGGTCCATGTGGCAGCCGAAGAAGGATTCGAACCCTCACAAACAGAGTCAGAGTCTGTCGTGCTACCTTTACACAATTCGGCTTTGTCCTGTGCGACTTTAACAGTATATAATATTCAGAGAGAATTGTCAAGCGAAAAATGCAAAAAAATATGGAAAGATTTTTTGCTGCAAATCTATTGACAAGTCCCGCGCTTTCGCGATATAATATGTAAGCTGATTGTGATAAAATTCATGTCGGCAATGTACCAGCATATTTCAACATTCCTCAATAGCTCAGTTGGTAGAGCATGCGGCTGTTAACCGCAGGGTCGTTGGTTCGAGTCCAACTGGAGGAGCCAAAAGAAGCGAATGATTTAGATGACATCTAAATTGTTCGCTTTTTTCAATGGTTTGAGGGCTTTTTGCAAAAATCAGTTTTGAAACAAAAGGGTAGATGCCAAGCGATTTTGAACCAGACTTGAACCAACGACAGTAGGTTTTTAGAGGATTTTTTAATAGTAAACAAGGACATCATAAGGACCAGACTTGAACTAGTGAATTTAATACAGATAAACGAAGGCGATAATTTCAGAAATGAGGTTATCGTCTTTTTTATATCCAAAATTATAGGAAGGAGGAAACCAAATGAATGTAGATAGATTTTTATATCAGATAAAGCAGAACCTACCAGAGCATGAAGGCGTAACGGTATGGATTGATGAATCAGCAGTAAGGGTTGGCTATGGCGACTCAGGAAGCTTTGAAATCAGATATCCCGGTGGGGTTTGCTATAACGCAGCCACAGAGAAAACAGAAGAATTCTATAAGCTTGTTCAAGAAGCAGATAAGGCCTTCAAAACAGTCAAGGAATACCTCGACCTGATGGATAAAGCGCCGGAGCTTAGTGCAAGAGACTTCAATATGCCATATAAGCTGGTTGCAGAATTCAATTGGGTTGTACTTGGCGGAATTGAGCATCCATCATTAAGAAGCTTTGAATTTACAACATGGTCATTTGGAAACAATGCTCTGTATCACGGACATTACTTTACAGATTATGAAAAAACCAAAGAAGACTTTGTTGTAAGATCAGGATTACTTCAATCTGCAAAGCTGTTTAACGACAAAGAGATGATGCAGATATATCGCTGTACAGAAGATACTCTAAACAACGGATATGAATTATTTGATGAACAGGTTGAGGTGCTTGAAGGAGTACAGGAAAAGGTAAAAGAAGCAGTCTCAAACTTTGATGAGAAGCTTCGGGCAGAGCTTGATCAGGAATGCGAAGAGGAAATGGAAATAAAAATGTATTATCAGCCTGCAAATAAAAAGTCAAGAGTTTTTTAGAAAAAAATTTAAAAAGATTTATACAGAAACATTTGCAAGCAAAATAGACCGCCATAAAATGCCGGTCAAAAATTAGAAGTATGTACACTTTGTGCTTCGTACTTTCCCGATTGATTCGCTCCGGGGTCAACGCCGGCAAATGCGGTCAGATTCTCACGCCTGTGAAAACGGGAAATGTCTCCGATTTCAGCCATAAGCTGAGGACCGAGAGAAGCACCGACACCATACATCGCCATGACGACAGGATATTCCGGCAGTTCCGAAGCAATATGATTCATTTTCATTCTGATATGTTCGACTGTTTTTGAAACTGTATTAAGCTGCGTAATTGATTGCTTAATGAGAGTTTTTGTTAAGTCGTCCTTAGGGAAAACTGCAATCAGGTTTTTAGATTGGCTGTACATTTCCGCCGGTTTGCTACTCTGGAAATTGTAGCCGTGACGTTTGCACCATAGCATAACGGGCAATTTTAAGTGCATCAGCTTTATCGGTCTTTACTTTGCGAAGTGAGTTATTACCGTAATCTTTAATTAGTTTGGGATTTACAGCGCTCACAAAGAAGCCGGCCTTTGAAAGCTGGCGAGCCATTGGCTCATAATATCTGCCCGTATGTTCCATAACGATACGGGTATCACCGTCAAGAACATTAAGATATTCAATAAAATCAGTAATTCCATTGGCGGTATGGTGAATTTCAAAGGGTTTTGAAACAACTTCACCGAAAGAGCGAGCAACAGCAACCATGCTTTTGCCCTTGGAGATGTCGATACCGACAGCGTTCATAATAATATCAACTCCTAAAAAGATATTTTTGCAATGGTAAACCAACCTTTTCTCATTGCTTATTCTATCTACTGTGGTGTGATACGGACGTGTCGGAAGACAGTTCAACCTGCATAAATCGAACAACTGCATAATGAGAGGCTGACTGACGGACTGTTTTGCGGACGGAACTCCAAGGAGGAAAACGTCAGACCATGCTGCTCTCATTATAACAGTTTTAGCAATAAGATGGATATATACATGACTGGTTGCTATGTATTTTACCCATAAATCTATTATAGTAGGACGAAAAATAAATGCAAGAAGGAACAAGAGTATTAACATGGTGATTGGCAAGATATAAGTCGCGCGCCAGAGCCGATGTTACAACAGTATGTTGGTTCGGGAATAATAGTTTTGAAAGAAAAGGGTAGCTGGAACCATAGTACAATTTAATAACGATACACAATTACGATAGTTTCTAAGGAGGAGATTATCATTTTTTTGCATTTAAATATTGTATATCGTCTGTTTTTTTGTAAAAAAAGGTTCTTGTTTTAACAATTAAATGTGATATAATTATAATAAGTGATGTGGGTGGTGATTTAATGAAAATTCTTAATTTTGGTTCGTGTAATATTGATTATGTGTATTCTCTTGACCATATTGTAGGTGTTGGGGAAACGGAAACAACATGCAAGCTTGAAACTTTTCCCGGCGGAAAGGGACTGAATCAATCAATAGCAGTCGCAAAAGCCGGGGCAAAAATATACCATGCAGGTTGTGTTGGCTGCGATGGCGATATGCTGATAGATATTTTATTGAAAAACGGTGTTGACATTTCTTATATCAGTAAAACTGATGAAAAGAACGGTCATGCCATCATTCAGGTCAGTAGCGAAGGCGAAAATTCTATATTTCTTTATCCCGGATCAAATGAAATGATAACGAAAAATTATATAGATCTTGTACTTGAAAATTTCGGGCGTGATGACATCATTCTTTTGCAAAATGAGATAAGTAATGTTGAATACATAGTGGAAAAAGCTTACCGAAAACAGATGTGTATTATACTTAATCCGTCGCCGTTTAATGAAAAACTTGATAAAATTGACTTTAATAAGCTTGCATATATCATATTAAATGAGGTGGAGGCTAAGGCAATTTCAGGATGTGATATCCATGAGGAAAGCTTGGCATACATCAAAAATAAATATCCAAATCTTAAGGTGATGCTCACATTAGGCAGTAATGGATGTATTTATACAGATAGCTTATGCGAATTCTATCAACCGTCATTTAAGGTGGATGCTGTGGATACAACCGCAGCAGGTGATACTTTTACAGGATATTTTGTTGCAGAACTTTCAAAAGGTACTGATTATCAGAAAATATTGAAAATTGCGTCTGCGGCATCCGCCATTTCGGTTTCAAGAAAAGGGGCAGCGCCTTCTATTCCTGATAAACGAGAGGTGCTGTTTTCGCTTGAAAGCCTAAAAGAAAATAAGTCAAACAGCAAAACGTATATTATATGCCAACAAATTGATGGTTATATTGAAAAGGATATAAAAACTGCCAATCTTGAGGAATTGTCGGCAATAATAGGTTATTCCAATGTTTATACAGGAAGCTTGGTAAAAAAATTTACAGGGAAATCTTTTACTAAATTGGTTCAGGCGAAAAGATGCAGTATTGCTGCAAAAAAACTCTTAAACACAGATTTATCTATAGAGAAAATCGTGGCAGACGTAGGATATGAAAATGAAAGTTTTTTTAGAAAAATATTTAAGGAAAAGTATGGTAAAAATCCATTAGATTACAGAAAAAAGAGGAGTTAAATAACATGACAAACGAACAAAGAATAAAAAATTTATCGGTTCCGCAAGGAAGAGTTGATGTGCTTTTGGACACAGATGCATATAATGAAATTGACGATCAGTTTGCGATTTCTTACTTGCTTAAGTCGAAAGAAAAGTTAAACACCAAAGCTATATATGCTGCACCTTTTTTTAACAGTAATTCTGAAAGTCCTAAAGACGGTATGGAAAAAAGTTATGATGAAATTTTTAAACTTCTTTCGCTTTTAGATGAAAAGATTGATGTTTTTAAAGGCTCGGAAATGTATCTTGAAAATGAAAATACACCTGTTATATCTCCTGCAGCACAGGATTTGGCGGAAAGAGTTAAAAATTATTCTCCCGAAAATCCGTTGTATGTTGTATCAATAGGAGCTATAACAAATATTGCTTCTGCAATACTTTTAAATCCTGAGGTTGCCAAAAACTCTGTTGTAATTTGGCTGGGTGGTCACGCACTTCATTATCATCATACAAAGGAATTTAATATGTATCAGGATGTTGCTGCTGCAAGGGTTGTGATGCAAAGTGGAGTTCCTTTTGTTCAGCTTCCCTGCATAGGCGTTGTAAGTAACTTTACTGTATCTAAACCTGAACTTGAGTTTTGGCTGAAAGGCAAAAATCCCCTTGCCGACTATCTTGCAGAAAATACAATAAAAGAAGCAGACAGCTATGCAATGGGAACAGCATGGACGAGAGTAATTTGGGATGTTACTGCTGTTGCATGGCTTTTAAATGACACGGATAAGTTTATGGAATCACGTATAATTCCGACGCCTATTCCTACATACGATAATTTTTACGCAAAAGATTATAATGGCCATCCGATGAGATATGTTTATAATATAAAACGCGACGCCCTGATGACAGATTTGTTTCGGAAATTAACGGAATAGAGATAGAAGTCATCTAAACCATTCGGCTCTTCCATATAAGGGACACAGCTGAGTGCACCTTTTTGTTTATCATAAATAATGGTAACCAACGAGCCTGCGAGCCGCTTGCGGACGCAGGGAACCGAGCAGCGACCGCCGCCAGTGGTGGAAGCAGGGAGCGCGGAGGGGTGTGCCGCAACACAATGAAATGAGCCGTCAAGCGACGGCGAAATTGAAATGATGTTGCAAACGGACGTGGTTCGAGTCCAACTGGAGGAGCCAATGAAATTTTAAGTTTACCCTTGTGCAAATACTTTTCGATGAATGGAGACTTTTAAATGAACTCTAAAACAAAGGGAATTTTATATGTTATAACTGCCGCCTTCGGGTTTTCGATGATGTCGGTTTTTGTTCACCTCGCCGGTGATATGCCTACATTTCAGAAAGCATTTTTCAGAAATGCAGCGGCTCTCGTTTTTGTTGCCATAATAATGATAAAAAATAAAATCACGCCAATTCCTAAACGCGAAAACCTTCCCGCGCTTTTCGGCCGTGCATTTTTCGGAACAATAGGACTTGTTTCAAACTTTTATGCGATAGACAGACTTGTACTCGCTGACGCAAATATGCTAAACAAGCTTTCGCCGTTTTTCGCAATCATTTTTTCGATTTTTCTTTTGAAGGAACGTCCGACTTTCGTTCAGATTTTCGGTGTTTTAGCCGCCTTTGTCGGAAGCCTGTTTATAATCAAGCCGTCGATGGGCGGATACGCTGTCTTTCCGGCCGCTGTCGGTGCGCTGGGCGGAATGTCGGCGGGGCTTGCCTACACATTTGTGCGATTTTTAGGCCGAAAAGGCGAAAACAGCTTTAGAATAATTTTCTTCTTTTCGGCGTTTTCGTGCCTTGTGTGCATACCGTTTATGGTTATGAACTTCGAGCCGTTCACCTTTAAAAGCTTTATCTTTCTGATTCTTTCCGGTGTCAGCGCAAGTCTCGGTCAGTTCGGCATCACAAAGGCATATCTTTGCGCTCCGGCAAAGGAAATCTCGGTATATGACTACACTCAGGTTCTTTTCGCCGCTGTTTTTGGATTCTTTCTGTTTAATCAGGTTCCCGACTTACTTAGTATTCTCGGCTATATTCTGATATGCGGTGCGGGAATCGCAATGTTTTTCTATAACAGAAACGGGGATTAAAAAAACCGCTGCAAACGGATTTGCAGCGGTTTTTTTCAGATTCTCTCGGGTTTCTTCATCTTAAACATAACTCTAAGTATCCCTCTCAGCATTTTAGGAGCTTTTACAACTACGACCTGCATAAAGCACGAACCTTTCCGCTCACAAAAGTTGTATAACAGCCGTCCGTGAGCATTGACAGCCGCCAAACCGCCTACTTTCTGAGAAAGACAACCCCCGCAACGACGAGACCTATCCCGAGCAGAATAATCAGAATATAGTACGGAATAATATAGGCGAGAATCAAACCTATCCCGAGAGCTATCAGCATAGGGCCGTATGTTCCGAGCCCTCTATGCGGCTTACATCCGCATTTTCTTTTATTCCACATTCCGGTCACCTCCGAAGCTGGCGTCTTGCCTATCTGTTATCAATATATTCAGAAGCCCGAAATTTGTTACAAATCAATTTAATACTCCGCCGAGGTTATCTATGCTCTTCTCAATTCTTCTTTTAAGTTCCCTGTCTTCGGGGAGCGTCAGTCCAGGGTCGGCTTTAAGTATTTCAAGTGCCGCATCATGGGCATCTCTGAAAATCTGCATATCATTTTCGAGACTTCCCACTCTCATAGACGGAAGTCCGTGCTGACGCGTTCCCAAAAACTCACCCGGTCCGCGAAGTTCCAAATCCTTTTCCGAAATTTTAAATCCGTCATTCGTCTGACACATAATTTTCATACGTTCCATAACGGATTCGCCCTGTGACTTGCATATCAGGATACAGTACGACTGATGCTTTCCTCTGCCCACTCTCCCTCTCAGCTGATGAAGCTGAGAAAGCCCGAATCTTTCGGCATTTTCTATAACCATAACGGTTGCGTTCGGCACATCGACACCGACCTCAACAACGGTTGTCGAAACTATCGCCTCAAGCTCGCCGGCCGCAAAGCGCCGCATAATATCTTCCTTTTCCGCCGGCTTCATTCTTCCGTGAAGCGCAGCAATTTTTCGGTTTTTATATGCGCCCTTTTTAAGTTCCTTCAGATAATCCTCCACCGCATTAGCGTCAATCGCCTCAGATTCCTCAACTAACGGACATATAAAATATGCCTGTCTGCCCTCGTCAAGCTTTTTTAAGACAAAACTTTCAACCTTCTTTCGCTGATTTTCGCCGACCGCCATCGTTGCAACAGGCTTTCTTCCCGGCGGAAGCTCATCAATAACTGATATATCCAAATCACCGTAGAGAATAAGCGAAAGCGTCCTCGGTATCGGTGTTGCGGTCATAATAAGATTATGTACGCTCTTTTCACCGCTCAGTGCGGTTCTCTGTTTCACCCCGAAACGGTGCTGTTCATCGGTGATAGCAAGAGCGAGGTTCGGAATATGCACTTTTCCGGTAATAAGAGCGTGTGTTCCGACTATTATCTTAGCCTTTCCGCTTACTATAAGCTCCGTGTTTTCATTTCTTTCAGCGATTTTCTGGCCGCCTGTCAGATAAGCAGTCTTTATTCCGTATGGCTCAAACATCTCGGTCAGGCTCTTATAATGCTGTTTCGCAAGCACCTCGGTCGGCGCCATCATAACGGCCGCATATCCCTGCTTTGCGGCCGCATACATAACCGCCGCCGCAACAACCGTCTTGCCCGAGCCTACATCCCCCTGAACAAGCCTGTTCATAGGCGATGTTTTTCTTATATCCGCCGAAATCTCGTTTATGACCCGCTTTTGAGCTGTTGTAAGCTCAAATTTAAGTCCTTTGGCAAATTCGGCTATACACTTAACATCGGTTATCTGAGGTGCTGTTTTACCGCGGTTATATTGCTTAACGGAACCGACCCCGGTTTGGAGTATAAGAAATTCCTCAAACGCAAGGGTTCTTCGCGCATTTTCAAATTCGTCAAAGCTCTGTGGCATATGAATAGTCGATATTGCCTCATCCGCACTGAGCAGCATATATTTCTTTCGTATCCGCTCCGGAATAACATCGGTTATCGGCTCGCTTAAGTTTTCTTTTGCAATCTTGATTGCCGCTCTGATGTTGCTTTGAGTAAGCCCGGCCGTACACGGATAAACGGGCAGGATTTTCCCCATTTTATCGCCGCTTGCCGATTCGGCTTCGATAACCGGATTAATCATCTCAAGTATCATTCCGCGGCGATTCACCCGCCCGAAAAATGTGAAATTTTCATCCGAGCGAAGTGTCTTTTCAACATAAGGCGCGTTAAACCATGTCAGATTCATAATTCCTGTTCCGTCAGTAACGGCGGTCTGGGTAACCTTTGAGCCGGTCCTTGCGCGGAACGAGCGTATTCCGCGCGTCAGAGACCCTCTGACACAAAGACTTTCGCCCTCCTCGGCATCACAAATGTCACGGACATCAGTTCTGTCCTCATATCCTCTCGGAAGGTAGCGAAGCAGATCGCCTACGCTGAACACGCCGAGCTTGTTAAAAAGCTCGGCGCGTTTTTCACCTATTCCCTTGAGGTAACGAATATCGGTCTTTTGCAGAAGCATACAGACCCACTCCCCTCAAAATTATTCAACGGCAATCATATAATAATAGACAGGCTGGCCGCCATACACAACAGAGACATCAACCTCTCTGTGAGCCGCCCCGATAACAGAGGCGAGCTTATTCGCCGTATCCTCATCGACATCCGCACCGTAATAAACGGTAACAAGAGCCGAATCGTCATCAATCATCTTATCGGTAATTTTAGCCGAAACCTCATTAATATCCGAACCAATATCGGTAATATCGCTTCCTATCATACCCATAACATCACCCTCGTGAATTTCCAAATCACCTACTGATGAGTTACGTGCGGCAAAGGTAACCTGACCACATTTAACCGAAGCCATCATTTCTTTCATTGCCTCGGTATTTGTGTCAATATCCGCACCCTCGTCAAATGCCAGCAAGGCCGAAATTCCCTGCGGCATATTCTTTGTCGGGATAACGATAACATTCTTATCACTTATATCATTAACCTGTTCTGCGGCAAGAATAATATTTTTGTTATTCGGAAGAATGAAAACATTCTCGGCCGGAACAGCCGCTACCGCGTCAAGCAAGTCCTGCGTACTCGGGTTCATAGTCTGACCGCCTTCAACAATTTTATCTACGCCAACGCTTTTAAATACCTCAGCTATTCCCTCACCCGCTGAAACAGCGACCATTCCGTACTTTTTAAGCGGAACTTCTTCCGCCTTCTCATTTTTGTCCGCACCTTCGGCGTTCTTAATATTTTCATTGTGCTGATATTTCATATTATCAACCTTAATATTAATAAGCTGACCGAGCTTTAAGGCCTGCTCCATAACAAATCCCGGATGGTTTGTATGGATATGTACCTTAACAATATCCTCGTCATCGATAACAAGCATACAGTCGCCCTTTGAACGTATAGCCTCTGTGAACTGACTTGCCTGCCTGTCGGCTGATGATTTTTGAATAATAAATTCGGTGCAATACTGAAAACGAATGTTCGCTGTATCTATATCATTATTACCTGTCGCCGCTGAATTTGAAGCGGTCGATTCGCCGTCCTCTGCCGCTATTGCCTTTCCGTTTTTAAGCGCATAATCCGCACCCTTTAAAAGAGTAACAACACCACAGCCGCCTGCGTCAACAACACCCGCCTGTTTCAAAACGGGAAGAATCTCAGGCGTGCGTTTAAGGCTTTCTTCACAAGCGTTTAAGACAGCCGAAAAGAATTCAGCCGCATCGTCATAATTCGCCGAATTCTGTTCGGCAAATTCAGCACCCTCGCGCACAACAGTCAAAATTGTTCCTTCAGTCGGTTTCATAACCGCGCGATACGCGGTATCTCTGCCCCTGCAGGCAGCGTCTTTAATATCCTCAACCGAAAGCTCTTCCTTCCCCGAAAGAGCCTTTGAAACACCTCTTAAAATCTGTGACAGAATAACGCCCGAGTTTCCTCTTGCATTTCTCAGCGAAGCCTTTGCAAGAATTTCAATCATCTGCCCCGCCGTACTGTCGGCATCAGCAAGAGCGGCAGCAGCCGCCGCCCCAAATGTAAGACCCATATTTGTACCCGTATCACCGTCGGGAACGGGAAAAACATTCAAATCATTAATAGTCTTTTTGTTGTTTTGCAGGTTGTTAGAAGCCGATTCAAGCATCAGTCTGACATCACTGCCGCTTAAAGTTCTCATTTAACATTTCATCCTTTCCGAGTTATAAACCGTAAATCAGTTAACCCTTATACTTTCAACGTTTACAGTCACAGAGCCAACCTTAAGGCCGGTCGCTTCTTCCACCTGATACTTTACATTGCTTTTTATAATATCGCCTACCGTACCGATATTTATTCCGTATTCAATAATAACGAACAAGGTGATGTCAACCGTGTCACCCGTCACCTTGACCTTAATACCCTTATCAAGGTTCTCTTTCTTCAAAAGCCGTGCAATACCGTCCTTACCGGTGCGAATAGCCATTCCCACTACTCCATAGCACTTTGTCGCCGCATATCCGGCAATTTTAGCAATTACAACGTTTGAAATTCGTATAATACCGTTTTCATTTTTGATTTCCGCTGCCATAACAAAAATCTCCTTTCTGATTTTCAATAAATTCTATATATTTATTATATGTGCGTCAGGCAATCCGAACTTATCCGCATCAAGACCCCGACAGGTAAACAGTATAATCTGCTGCTTTCCTCCAAGCTCAGACAAAAGTCTGATAGTGCCGTCCGCACGTTCATTATCATACATTGTAAGTATATCATCAAGAAAAAGTATCTTTCCTTTCGCAAGTATCTCAGCCAGCGCAAGCCGCAAGGCCAAATAAATCTGTTCATATGTTCCCGAACTGAGATATTCCGCAGGAATCAGTCCCTTTTCAGTAAAAACCTTTATTTTATAGTTATCATCGACCGAGATATTCACATATCGGCCTGAGGTGATCCGCTTTAACAGCTCAGCCACCGCCCGATTGAGTTTAGGCGTAAACTCAGAATTCCATATTCTGTTTGCCTCTTTGATTCCTTCAATCGCAAGCTTGACTGTTTCAAGCTTTTTAGCACATTGTTTTATCTCATCCTTTACCGAGTGAATCTCGGTATCTATATCCGAAGGAAGCCGTGTGATTTCCTTTTCTGCTTTTGACCTTAAACTGTTTATATCATAGATAAGCTTCATCTGTCTGTTTCGCATCTCGTCCAGCTTGTCGGAAATTTCATCAGGGGTTTCAATAGAATCATACGCATTCTCAGAACTTTTTTCAAGTTCTTCGTACGTTTCTCCCTCCAAAAACCCGATTTTTGCTTTATTCAGGCTTTTAATTCTCTCCTCAAGTCCAAGCCGTATATTGTATAAATTCCGAAGTTCTTCAAGTGATTTGACCTCAGAGTGCATCAGCAGAAGTTTAAGATTATTTTTAACATCGAGTGCATTGTCTCGCCGGGCCTCTTCCCGCTCGTCTGCCGCTGTTTCAAGCTTATTTAATTCAGCAATTTTAGTGTTGCATTTTTTTAATAACCCTATACCCAAAACAGTAAAAATACCGCCTAAGGCTAACACAGAGACTAAGATTGTATAAACCAAAGCCGAGCCTTTTAAAACAGCCGAAATAATCAAGCCTATGATTCCCGAAAGTATCAGTACCACGCCCGCTCCGACCCCGGCAACAGCCGCGGCCTGCTTTAAACGATACGGTTTATACAAGTCCTTGTCAAACTTCTCGGTTTTTTCATTTTCCGAGGCTTCAAGCTCATAATGAAGCTGCTCAGCGCGTTTTATGGTCTTTTCAGTCACGAGCCTGCTTTTTTTGTAATCATCACTGTGATAAATTTTCTCAAGAACGGCATCGCACTCCTTTATTCTTAAAAATCTCTCACGCTTAACCGAATTTAACTGATTTTCTATGCTTTTGTTGTGTTTAATTTCTTCTTCTTTTATCTTTTCGCCAAGCGTCAAGAGTTCTTCTTCCAATTCTGCTGTTTTAAGCCTTGTAGCATTAGCATTATTAATTTGTTCGGAAAGTTCAATTTTTTCCTGCCTTAAATTTTCAATCCGAGCGGTTAATATATCCATCCTTCCCGGAAGGTGTCTTGCCGAGGGCGCTTTAATTCCGACCTCAATGGCTTTAAGCCTGTCAATCGCCTTTTGTGCGGAGGATGTTTCATCACCTGTTGAAGAAAGATTAGCTAACTTCTCGCTGATTTCGTCATTTCTCCCACCAATAAATACATGGTTCTGGCGAATCCAAAGAGTTTTTATAAAACTCTCCTCAGACATTCCAAACAGCTGTTCACCAGGTGCCTCACAGCACAAGCCGACCTCCTTTTGACCTGTTGTCAAATCATATACATCAACAGAGTCACCCGCAGATGTTCTTCCGAACTTTCGTCTTATTTCGATATTACGGCGGTTAATTTCAATCAAAACACTTCCCTCGGCTGACTTTTCACCCCACGGAATTGCCAACTCACGTTCTTTCAGGTTTTCACCCGAACGTTTTCGCTTTAACAATCCGTAAAACATAGCCTTTAAGAAGAGCTGAATAGTTGATTTACCCGCCTCGTTGTTTCCGTAGATAACATTAAGCCCATCCGTCAACTCAATTTTATAATTGCTAAACTTACCAAAGCTTATGAGATTGATTTCTTTTATTAAAATTCGGCCGTTCACACCCCGTCACCTCCGAGTAAAGCGCAAACGCCTAAAAGTATGGCTTCTTCAGTCCGTTCGGCATCCGCACTATTCTTCACCTCAGAGAGCATATACCTTACAAACTCGCCGCAAAGCGTATTTTGCTTTGAAATTTCTTCAATGTCATACGCCGGCTTTGTCTTGTCGATAATCTCAAGAAATGAAGCAAGGTCCTTCAGCTTATATTTAAGCGAATCAATGCTGAAGATTCCCGGTTCGATTCTTCCGTTTAAAATAATACGGTAAAAATCGCCGCATCCGCCTAAATTTTTCATTGCGTCGCTTACCTTCTCGGCTACATGAATGCCGTCAGAGCATCCTGTTATGTCTGTTTCAAGCCTAAACATCCGCACTGCGGCAATTTTTTCAAACTTGATGTCAGTTACTTCTCCGTCAAAACAGCCGATATAACAGCCTAAATCACCGCACTCATCGAAGCCTCTTCCTTGAGGAATTCCCGGATAGGCATAGTATGTGTCACCGCATCTTAAAACATCACTTCGCTTATGAATGTGTCCAAGAGCAAGATAGTCGGCATTGGATGAAGCAATCGTCATCTTATCTATAGGATTATACTCACTTCCTGTTCCGTTTGATACCAAATCAGCGTGAACGGAAAGAATATCATACACACCATCCTTTTTTTCGATTTCAGGAAGGCTCACCCCCTCTGAGCAATGCGCAGAAGAAAAACTCACACCGAATATCCGAGTTTTCAGTTCAGGAAGTTCAAAACATTCCGGCTCAACTCCGAATACGTGGACATTTTCGCCTAAGTTCTCTCTTGCGTAAACCGAATCCGGCGTATATGGGTCATGGTTTCCGGCGGCAATAAATATTTTAGTGCCGGGAATCCCGCCAAACAATCTTTTAACAAACGAAACCGTCGCGCGTGATGGATTCGGATTATCAAATAAATCCCCCGAAATCAACAGAACATCCACCGATTCGGCCAGTTTAATTATCCGCGAAAAAGAGGTCATTATATTGCTTCTCATATTTTCTGCCTGCTCCGCCGTAAAGTGCGCCGTAAAGGCGGAATCCAAATGAATATCCGCTGTATGCAAAAACTTGAGCAAATTTAAACCGCCTCCGTAAATTTCCGCTGGAATATGCTTATATACAATTAATAAAAAATATCAATCATTGGAAGTATAACATAATTAAGTATAAATGTCAACGCGCCTTTGCAAAACTTTTCTAACTTTTTGTTCAATTGTCAATGATGGGTGACATTTATCTCATCGGTGTTTTTTCTGATTAACATATAAAAACAACGGCATAGAGATTTTTCTCTACGCCGTCATTTTTATCTTTTTAACATATTGCCGCTGTTTCCGGTTTTATAATATTATACATATAAGGCCGCCGCTGCCCTCGTTTATGATTCGCTGAAGTGTCTCTTGTATCTTGAATCTTGCATCTTCAGGCATACGATAAAGCTTATTATGAAGTCCCTCATTCACCAGTTCGTGCAACGATTTTCCGAATATATTTGACTCCCATATCTGTTTCGGGTTTCCTTCAAACTCATTAAGAAGATAGTGTACAAGTTCCTCCGACTGTTTTTCCGTCCCGACAATCGGGTTTACCTCCGTCTCTATATCCGCACGTATCATATGTATTGACGGGGCGTTCGCCTTAAGGCGAACGCCGAAACGGCTGCCCTGCTTAACAATTTCGGGTTCCTCTAAGGTGAGTTCATCAAGAGAAGGTGACACAATGCCATAACCCGTGTTATTAACCTGTTCAAGCGCCGATGCGACTTTATCATACTTGCGCTTTACCTCGGATAATTCCTGAAGCAGGCCGAGAAGCTGGCACTCATCATTAATCTCGAAGCCGGTTCTTTTCTTCACTGTGTCATAGAAAAGGCCATCATCAACATTTATGCGAATTTCGACCGTTCCACGTCCCGATGAAATGCTCGAAATGCTCGCATCCTCGATAAAATCATACTTTTTCAGCTTATCTGGAAGGGCCATAACATCCGAAATCTTTCTTGCTCCATCAAACGAATCAAACACCGCGTTGTTTATGTCGCTTTTCAGCGAATTTTCGGAGTCAAGTGCGGTTATCCACTCAGGCATAAAGAAGCCTACCTCACAGATCGGGAACTCATACAAGATACTCTGCATAACCTCGTCAACATCACTCTTACTGAGATTCATACAATTAAGCGGAATAACCTTGACACCATACTTTTCAGACAAATCCGCAGCATACTGTTGCGTTGTCTGCGCCCCGGGATGCACCGAATTCAGCACAACAACAAACGGCTTGTTTATCGCTGTCAGTTCGGATATAACCCTTTCCTCCGCCGGTATATAGTCCTCGCGTGAAATGTCGGTTATACTTCCGTCCGTCGTAACAACGATTCCGACCGTTGAATGTTCGGATATAACCTTTTCGGTTCCTATTTCCGCTGCTCTCTCAAACGGAATCGGCTCATCCGACCACGGGCTTTGAACCATTCGCGGCATATCGTTCTCTATGTGGCCGAGAGCGCCGTTTACTATATACCCCACACAGTCTATCATTCTGACATTGAATGCCGCCGAGTCACCAAGTGAAATTTCGACCGCTTCATTAGGAATAAACTTAGGTTCGGTCGTCATTATCGTTCTTCCTCCGGCGCTCTGCGGAAGCTCATCAAGCGCGCGTTCACGCTTATACTCATTTTCGATATTGGGCAGGACGAGAAGTTCCATAAACTTCTTTATGAATGTTGACTTTCCTGTTCTGACCGGACCCACGACACCAATATAGACATCGCCCTGAGTTCTCTCGGCAATATCCCGATATACATTATACTCAACCATAAAAAATCTCCTCCACTATTGTACTTTAAATGCATTTAGTTTGTACGCATCATCATTTGTACAATTTTATGAAGGAGATTCTATTATTATTACAACTTTTCTATATCACTCTGGTCAAGAACCTTTACTCCGCCCTTGCTAAGGGTTTCATCAGCAAGTTCTTGATTGTCCGTGCGGATGGCTATTACCGAAGCTCCGTCGAGTTTCTCGGCGAACGCATACATATATTCAATCGAAATCCCGTTATTTTTCAGAATTTCAAGCGCCTTCATTAATGCCCCCGGCTCATCCGGAACAGCAATGGTTATTATATTGCAAATCCTTGCAACAACGCCCTCGTCATCAATCGCCTTTTTCGCCGCGTTTTCATCACTCACTATCATCCTCGCAATACCAAACTCGGTTGTGTCTGCAAGTGAAAACGCTTTTATATCAATATCATTCTTTGCCAAAGCTTTCAGCATTTCCATAAGCCTTCCCGGCTTATTCTCTATAAAAACGGTAATCTGTTTGACCATACTCCCGCTCTCCTTTCAACTTATAAAACTAATCTCTGAGATTTCTGTTGTCGATAACGCGCTTAGCCTTACCCTCGCTTCGCTCAATCGACTTAGGATTAACAAGGTGAACCTTCGCCCCGATACCCAGCACGCTTCTGAGGTCGGTTACAATCTTTCGCTCAATCTTCTCGATTGACTTAATATCATCCGCAAAGATCGCCTCGCTCATTTCTACATTAATATCAAGCGTATCGGTGTTATTCTCTCTTCCGACAACAATCTGATAGTTCGGTGTTACGCCTGAGCTTATCTTAAGAAGAACCTCTTCTATCTGTGACGGGAAAACATTAACACCTCTGATAATCAGCATATCATCGCTTCTGCCGGTCGGCTTATTCATTCTTACAAACGTTCTTCCGCACTCGCACTGTTCATAGTTAAGCGAACATATGTCACGTGTTCTGTATCTGATAACAGGGAAGCCCTCTTTGGTGAGTGTGGTGAAAACAAGTTCTCCCTGCTCGCCCTCGGGCAGAACCTCTCCCGTGTCGGGGTCGATTATCTCAGGAATAAACATATCCTCGCTTACGTGCATACCATTCTGACAGGAACACTCATAAGCAACGCCCGGACCCATTATTTCAGAAAGTCCGTATACGTCATACGCTTTGATTCCGAAAGAATTTTCTATAGCGTGACGCATATCCTCTGTCCACGGTTCCGCTCCGAATACACCGGCTTTAAGCTTAATTTTATCCTTTAGTCCCGCCTCTTCTATTGCCTCCGCGAGATACATAGCATAAGACGGTGTACAGCACAAAACCGTTGTGCCGAAGTCAGCCATTGTCTGAATCTGACGTGAAGTGTTTCCCGATGATGTCGGAACAACCATAGCTCCGATTCTCTCTGCACCTCCGTGCGCTCCGAGGCCGCCGGTGAACAATCCATAGCCATATGAAACCTGAATTATATCCTCGTCCGTTGCGCCCGCCGCCGCAAATTGACGCGCCATACAATCTTTCCATGTATCGAGGTCATTTCTTGTATAACCTACGACTATTTGTTTTCCGGTTGTACCCGATGATGCGTGAACCCTGACAATATTCTTGAGCGGTTCCGCAAACAATCCGAATGGGTAATAATCACGTAAGTCCTGCTTATACGAAAACGGAAGCTTAGCCAAGTCCTCAATGCCCTTTATATCCTCAGGCTTTAACCCCTTTTCATCCATCCGCTTTCTGAAAAGCTCTACCCTTTCGTACATTCTCTTTACCTGCCACACAAGACGCTCGCCCTGAAGCTTTTTGATTTCCTCGCGCGGCATACATTCTATTTCCTTTTGATAATAACCCATTTTTACTGCTCTCCTCACTTACTGTGTTTATCTGTTTTTATTTGAGATGATAACCTAAATCAAACGCTTTAAGATTTGATTCCAGGAACTTCTCGGGTGTTGACGTCTTTATTGTGTTCACCCATTTTTCATAAGGAATACTTGTATTCTTAGCCATAAGGCCGATGAGAACAACGTTTACCGCTCTGAGATTTCCCGCTTGCTTTGCATATTTAAGCGCATCAACCGTTATAAGATTAACCTTCTCTGAAAGCTTTTCGTCAATTCTCTCAGGATACTTCATAGCGCCTGTTATAACGGGCATCGGGTCGATTTCCTGAGTATTTACAAGAATTTTCCCGCCCTTTTTAAGATACGGAAGCGCCCTGTACGCTTCAAGCATCTCAAAGGCCAGAATTATGTCTGCCTCGCCCTTGTCAATAATCGGAGAATATACCTTGTCACCGAACTTCACATATGTAACAACGCTTCCTCCGCGCTGACTCATTCCGTGAACCTCAGACACCTTAACGTCATACCCCTCGCTTATAACCGTATTTCCGAGAATACGGCTTGCAAGGAGGGTTCCCTGACCTCCTACGCCGACTATCATAATATTCATAGCTTATTCCCCCTTCTCCATTGCTCCGAACGGACATACGTTAAAGCAAAGTCCACAGCCGTTACACTGAGTTTCGTCTATCCTTATTCCGTCACCATCAAATGAAATAGCAGGACAGCCAAGCTTCATACACATCTTGCACTTTTTACATTTATCGTTTATGACGCACCTTCCCGTATACTTAACCTTCTTTAAAAGTGCACACGGTCTCTGTGCAATAATAACCGAAGGCTCGTCACGCTCGACTTCCTCCTTGACAACCTTTTCAAAGGCCTTTACATCAAACGGGTCAGCAACAACCACATTCTTAACACCAACAGACTTACATAAGGTAACAAGATTAACCTGTGCGGTTTCCTCACCCCTGATGGTGTAGCCGGTTGTCGGGTTATCCTGATGCCCCGTCATACCGGTAATGGAATTATCAAGAATAATGACGGTATTTGCACCCTTATTATAAACAATATCAATAAGACCCGTTATACCCGAATGAATGAACGTCGAATCACCTATGACGGAAACTAACTTCTTATTAAATTCCTTTCCTCTTGCCTTAGCCATACCGAGTGCCGCACTGACCGACGCCCCCATACATATGGTGGTGTCAACGCTCTCAAGCGGAGCAACCGCCCCAAGCGTATAACATCCTATGTCACCCGAAACAACAAGGCCGAGCTTTTTAAGCACATAAAATGTACCTCTGTGCGGACATCCGGCACACATAACCGGCGGACGGACAGGAATATTCTCATCAATAGTATTGGATTCCGCCGCATCTTCGCCAAGAACAACCTTCTTAATCATGGCCGGTGTATATTCGCCGAGAAGCGTGAATTTTTCCTTTCCTATAACATTTACCCCGATTGACTTACAATGCTTTTCGATTACCGGGTCAAGCTCCTCTATGACATATACAACATCACACTTTTCGGCAAAGTCTGAAATAAGCTTTTCGGGCATAGGATAAACCATACCGAGCTTCAGATAATTCACCTTATCACCAAGTGCCTCTTTCGCGTACATATACGCAATACCCGAGGTAATGACACCTATTCTGCTTCCGTTATCCTCAACCGTGTTAAACTCACAGTTTTCCGAAAATTCTCTTAAAGCTTCTATACGCTTTTCAACGTCAATATGGCGTTTTATTGCCTTCGCCGGCATCATTACGTACTTATCTATATTCTTTTCATAGGGTTTAAGTTCATAAGAAACAGGCTCTTTTTCATCAACAAGGCTCTGAGAATGTGAAACTCTGGTCGAAAGCCTGATAAACACAGGCGTGTCGAACCTCTCGCTAAGCTCAAACGCTAACTTTGTGAACTCCTTACACTCTCCCGAATCAGCAGGCTCAAGCATCATAATTTTTGACGCCTCGGCATAGTGCCGCGAATCCTGCTCGTTCTGAGACGAATGCATTCCCGGGTCATCGGCGACACAGAATACCAAACCTCCGTTTACCCCGGTATAGCTAACGGTAAAAACAGGGTCAGCCATAACATTTAAGCCGACGTGCTTCATACATGACATACTGCGTGCACCCGCAATGGAAGCGCCGATAGCAACCTCAGCCGCAACCTTCTCATTCGGCGCCCATTCGGCATAGATTTCTTCATATTTAACTATATTTTCGGTTATCTCGGTACTCGGCGTTCCGGGATACGACGAAACGACAGAAACGCCGGCTTCATATGCGCCGCGTGCAACTGCGGCATTTCCGAGCATTAACTTTTTCATTATTAAAACCATTCCCTTCGACAATTTTACTTCTTAAATTACTTTTTATATTATAATAACAGATTCCCTTACTTTTTGCAATAGGTAATTTCCCCTATACCGCACAAAAGGCTTCCCCTTTCGGGGAAGCTGTGTTTAGCTCTTTATCTGACTTTCGACCAAGCTCTCTCCGCAGTAGATTTGACGAAGCTTAGGCTTCTCAATCTTTCCCGTGGGGTTTCTCGGTACGTCAGCAAATATTATCTTTCGAGGTCTTTTATATCTAGGAAGTTCCGTACAGAAATCATTTATATCCTCTTCTGTTGTATCTGCGCCCTCTTTTAATTCAATTATTGCCGCCGTTATCTCTCCGAGTCTTTTATCCGGAAGGCCTATAACAGCCGCATCCTTAACCGCCTCATTAGAGCGGAGAAAATCCTCGATTTGAACAGGATAGATATTCTCACCGCCCGATATGATTACATCCTTCTTTCGGTCAACAAGATAAATGAACCCGTCCTCATCCTCGCGCGCCATATCGCCCGTAAACAGCCAGCCGTCCTCTAAAACCTCAGCTGTCGCCTTTTCATCGTTGAAGTAACAGTTCATCACTCCCGGTCCCTTGACCGCAAGCTCGCCGACCTCGCCGGGTTTAACATCATTTCGGTTCTCGTCAACTATCCTCGTCTGCCAGCCGAAGCCTGCCTTTCCGATTGCACCGACCTTATGAATGTTATCAACGCCAAGGTGAACACAGCCGGGGCCTATCGATTCGCTCAGTCCATAATTTGTGTCATACTTCTGATTCGGGAAGTATTTCTGCCAGCGTTTAATCAGGCTCGGCGGAACCGGCTGAGCGCCAATGTGCATAAGTCTCCACTGTGACAGATGATATTCTTCAAGCTTGATTTCTCCTCTGTCTATCGCGTCAAGTATATCCTGTGCCCAGGGAACGAGAAGCCATACGATTGTACAGCGTTCCTCCGATACGGTTCTGATAATCCATTCGGGCTTAATTCCCTTTAAAAGGACAGCCTTTCCGCCCGATATAAGGCTTCCGAACCAGTGCATTTTCGCACCTGTATGATAAAGCGGCGGAATACAGAGGAATACATCGTCCTTTGTCTGACCGTGGTGGTTCTGTTCCACCCTGCAAGCGTGAATAAGGCTTCTGTGTGCGTGAACTATCGCCTTCGGGAAGCCTGTTGTTCCCGACGAAAAGTATATTGCCGCCTCATCGTCCTCACAGAGTTCAACCTTCGGTGCGTGCGTTGAACAGTATGTAACAAGCTTGTCATAGCTTTCGGCAAATGTCGGACAGTCATCGCCGACATAGAAGGTGCACTGTACATTTTTTAATCTGTTACAGATTGACTCAACACGTCCGGTGAATTCAGGGCCGAATATGAGGACGTCCGCCTCAGCAAGACCCACACAGTATTTTATCTCATCTGCTGTGTATCTGTAGTTAAGCGGAACGGCGAGAGCACCCGCCTTTAATATTCCGAAATAAATGGGGAGCCATTCAAGACAGTTCATCAAAAGAATAGCAACCTTATCGCCTTTTTTAATACCTCTGCTTAAAAGCAGATTCGCAAAGCGGTTCGCCTTTCTGTCGAACTCCTTCCATGTGATTTCCGAACGAAAGGCGTCTTTGTTGCTTCCCTCTATCAAAGAGTAATCGCGCCATGTTATATGATGTTCCTCACCGTTCGGCGGATTTACCTCTACCAGAGCAACATCGTTCGGATACTGTTCTGCATTTCTCTCAAGTAATTCAGTAATAACCATTTCAGATTCTCCTATCTTAAAAATATATCAATCACCCAAGCATTCTTTTTTATGAACGCTTACCGTCTCCTCATAACATTCAAAGGCTCTGTCCAAAAATTCCTTATCCGGTGATTTTGTAAACAGGCTTACAACCGGAACAATTATCATTCCCGCCAGCATAGCGAAAGCACCGCAGTTAATCGGTGACTGAATAACAGCCGGCAAGGTTGATTTGGCAAGCATATTCCAAAGCATAATTCCAACGCCGAATATAAACGATACCCAAACCGAAGCGGCAGACGCTTTTCTGCTGTATAATCCATAAATAAACGGTGCTAAAAATGCCCCGGCAAGCGCACCCCATGAGATTCCCATAAGCTGTGCTATAAATGTGACATTACTCTTGTACTGCATAATGGCAATTATAACAGATATAATTATAAATACAACTATAAGTCCTCTGATACAAAGAAGCTGTTTTCTATCGTCCATCTTTTTAACTATGTGTCCCTTTAACAGGTCAAGCGTAAGTGTAGAGCTTGATGTCAGAACCAGTGATGAAAGCGTAGACATCGATGCCGACAGGACGAGGATTACAACGATTCCTATAAGTATATCGGGAAGTCCGCTGAGCATAGCCGGGATTATAGAATCATAACCCTCTGTAGCGATATTCACCTTATCGGCAAACAGCCTTCCGAAACCGCCGAGGAAGTAGCATCCTCCGGCAACCACAACCGCAAAGAGCGTGGAAATCACGGTTCCCTTTTCAATCGCCTTCTCGTTCGTTATCGAATAAAACTTCTGAACCATCTGCGGAAGTCCCCACGTTCCGAGCGAAGTGAGAATAACTATACAAAGCAGTCCGAACGGGTCGGGGCCAAAGAATGACGCAAACACACCCGGCACCTCAGAAACCTTAGAGTCATGTACCTGTGCAAGCTGTGATATTGCCGACATAAATCCGCCCTTCTGCATCAAAACGGCGGCGATTACCGCAACTATTCCGAAAAGCATTATTATTCCCTGAATAAAGTCGTTTACCGCTGTCGCCATATATCCGCCGGCTATAACATAGAACGCGGTAAGAACCGCCATTGCGATTATACAAACGCTGTAGTCAATGTTAAAAGCCATTGAAAACAACCTTGAAAGACCGTTGTAAAGCGATGCAGTGTATGGAATAAGAAAGACAAAAACGATAATCGACGCGCCTATTTTAAGGCTCTCACTCTTATACCTCTTTCCGAAAAATTCAGGCATTGTAGCACTTCCTAAGTGCTGAGTCATAAGACGGGTTCTTCTTCCCAAGACCACCCAAGCAAGAAGCGAGCCGAGTGCGGCATTTCCGAGACCAATCCATGTAGACGCAAGGCCGAACTTCCACCCGAATTGTCCGGCATAGCCCACAAAGATAACGGCCGAAAAGTATGATGTTCCGTAAGCGAAAGCAGTAAGCCACGGGCCGACAGAACGTCCTCCGAGGACAAAGCTGTTTACATCGGTGGCGTGCTTTCTGCAGCTGATTCCGACCGATGCCATAACAACAAAGAACAAAATTAACATTCCGATTTTTAAAAACATTTAAACCAACCCTTTCTGTTTTAAGGGCATTAAAAAACGCCCCCATATAATTATGAGGGCGAAAAGTTCGCGGTACCACCTCATTTTATCACCTCCTCACGGAAGCGACCTTTACGAGTACTGCCCGGGTGAAGCCGATTCTCGGCAGAGCCAATACTCTCTTGCTGTAACGGGCAATCCCGTCGCAGCCTACTCAGAAACAAACTCCTTTCGGTGCGCAGCTCGCGAAATGTATTCGGAAAATCACAGTCTGCTGTCTCGCAGCAACCGACAGCTCTCTCAAAGACCTACAGAAATCCCTACTTGTTTTCGGTCATAGCCTTTAATATTTAATATCTGTATTATAATGCTTTAATTTCAATCTGTCAAGTATTTTTTGAAAAAAATAAATTTTTTTGAAAAAATGCTTGATTTTTTAGCGGAGTTATGATATACTATCAAAATCGTCTGATATGCCGCTGTGGTGGAATTGGCAGACGCGCTGGACTCAAAATCCTGTGGTAGTGATACCGTATCGGTTCGACCCCGATCAGCGGCACCATGTCAGAGCAAGCCTTGCTTGCTCTGTTTTTTTGTATAAAATCAGAGTTCGCTCATACTGCTGCTCCTCTATCCCGCAAAATCTGTTAAGTTTTGCGGAAGCCATATTAAATTAATTTTATTTTCTTGATTACATTATAATTTATTTATTCAAACTTGTTTCCGATAGTCTTTCGGAGAGAGCTTATACATCTTTTTAAATACGGTTGAAAAGTAGTTTGAATTTGAAAATCCGCAGGCATAAGCAATTTGAGTTATGTTTAGATTTGTCTTTTTTAAACTCTCTGCTGCACAGGACAATCTGACCTTGTTTATATACTCCATAATCGAAATTCCGCATTCGTTTCGGAAAATATGCCTTAAATACGGTTCGGAATAGCTGACCTCTGCAGCAACATCCGAACAGGAAATATCCTTCATGTAGTTTTTGTAAATATATGCTATTGCCCGGCAAAATATTGATTTTGAATGTGATTCATATGTCTTTTCGGCTATGCAGGCTTTATACAGCTCTCTTATCATATATTCAAGCGGACGAATAAATTTTTTTATTTCATCCTCGCTCGGAACATTCTCTGAGAGCTGCTGATACAACTCACTGAAATATTTTCCGCTGTATTTTTCCGTTAGATTCTTAAAATGTTCCGAACGCAAGCATCTGCCGCGAAAGCCGGATATATTTATGCGCATTATAATTTTATTTTCGTACACTATAGAATATATATATTCTTCCACACCGGCATAACAATGAGAATAGTATGTACCGCAGGAAAGATTTTTTTCAAGTAAGCGTTTGCAATGCACACACATTTTATGTGTTTTCGGCAAGGATTTTAGGTATACACATATAGGCACCCGGTGTATCTCATATTCAAGCAATGTCGGCAGACAGTCGCCGTAATAATTTGAAAAACAGCTAAACATAACATAATAGCCATTACTTCTCAGGAAATCTATATAACCTGTCACAT
>CAJKNM010000015.1 GCA_905201285.1 uncultured Eubacteriales bacterium
TTATCATTTTGGAGTAAATTTTGAGGTTTACACAAAATGAGGGATTGCCCCGAATGCTTTACATTCTACTACTCGGTAGCAGTAACATATTTATATTAAGCGATGAATTCTTATAGGAATTAAGAAATTGTATACGCCGCTTATTATTCCTTTTCTTCCGGTTCACATACTATAAGCTCGACCGTTCTTGTCAAAACGTCGGCATAACTATATGAAACGCGTCTTTCGCTCGTTGGTATGTCGTTGTGAACATCAAGCTTAACAGTGAAGATACTCGGGTAAATTCCTTCAATTACTCCTTCGCGTACTATAATTTGCTTTCTGCCCTGTTTAGCCTTGAGCTTGACTTTGTGTCCAACGTTGTTGGAAAGATTCGTTTTTATTCTGCTTAAATCATTTTGTACGTACAAAAAACAACACCCCTTTAAAAATAGTTCTGCTTTTTAAAGAAAGACGCATAAATATATGCTGCTGATTATCAGTGCCCTTAACAAAGCGTTGTGTTGTCAATATGCAGCGTTATATAAACAGTCATAAATAAATTACGGTCAGTTTCTGCTTCTTCTCCAAATTAAATCTATTATAACATAATTTTTCGGTTTTGTAAATACAAAAAGACAATTATTTTACAATTAATTTAAATTTGTGTTACAAATACTTCTATAAGAGTTAAAAAATTCAGAATTCTTGACTTTTTACGGTATTTAAGCTATACTAAACCTATATTTGCAGTATGGGAGAGCGGATTATGAGTCAAACTACACACAAACGTAAACCCGATATAATGTTTTTAAACATCGTGTTTTGTCTTATAGTGATATTTATTCATATTTCGTCCGAGGTTGTGACGGATATGCCGAAGGATACTAATTTCTTCAGAATAGTGTTTTCGGCGCAAAAACTTTCGTCATTTGTGGTTCAGGGATTTCTTCTGCTGAGCGGAGTTAAACTGTTTTTGCACAAGGGCGACGGAATAGACTTTGCAGGGTACTATGCGTCGAGGTTTTTCAGAATTATTGTGCCTTATGTATTTTGGGCGACAGTATATTATATGTATTTTTGCAGAATGGGTGTATATAAGTTTAGTGCGAGTGACCTTGTCTGGCATCTTATATGCGGAGATATATGGGCACACTTTTATTTTATAATTGTTCTTGTACAGTTTGAACTTTTGGCTCCGCTGTGGATGCTTCTGTTTAAACGCGGAAACGCCGCGGTACATATTGCGTTTTCGACGATTATTACAGCAATCTGCGCGCAGTATCTGCCCTCGGTTCTGACAACGCTTTTCCCGTCAATGCCGGATTTCAGTGTTTCAAACTGCTTTTTAAGATACCAGATATACTGGACGGCGGGATGTTTGATAGGCAGGAACTATGAAGATTTCAGAGGTTATCTGAAAAACAGTAAGATTATGATTACACTTACATTTATTGTATGTGCGGTGTTATATGTATTTTTGGCGCTTGCAACGTTCGGGCATGAACCCGTATGGCTTGAACTTTTTAATATCTTGTACAGTATGAGTGCAATATTATTATTTTATATGGTGTCGCAGCTGTTTACATTGGGCGGAGGTTCGGCGCTTAAACCTTTGACTCCGTTTGACCGTTCGACATACACAGTATATTTAGTTCATTGTTTGATGATTGTTCTTCTCAACAATTATCTTACGTCAAGGGGAATCTTGGATATTCCTAAGAGATTCGGCATAAGAGCCGCGGTAATCTATGCGGCGTGCCTGCTGGTCAGTTATATTATACAGCTGATTATGTATTTGATTAAAAAGATTATAAATAAACCAAAAGACAGAGAAATTGTTTAAAAAGGAATTGGAGACTAATATGAATTTAAGCAACCCATCCGAGTTAAAGGCGCTTCTCGGGCGCTATGGTTTTTCGTTTTCAAAATCACTCGGACAGAATTTTTTAATAGACGAAAATGTTTTGAATAAAATAACGGAATCAGCCGGGCTTAACTCGAATGAGTGTGTGCTCGAAATCGGTCCCGGCGCGGGAACGCTTACGCGGCGGCTTGCTTTGACGGGCGCGAAATGTATTGCGGTCGAGATAGATAAGGCACTTATACCTATTCTGAACGAATCAATGGCCGAATTTGATAACTTTAAGCTTATAAACAATGATATATTGAAAGTGGATATTAAGAAGCTTTGTGTAGAGGAATTTGACGGCAAGCCTTTTCACGTGGTTGCGAATCTTCCTTATTATATAACGACACCGATTGTTATGAAACTGCTTGAAGATAAACTTCCCGTTAAGTCAATGACATTAATGGTTCAGAAGGAGGTTGCCGAAAGAATGTGCGCCTCTAGCGGCGGCAAGGAATACGGAGCATTGTCGGTTGCGGTTCAATATTATTCAAAGCCGCATATCATCTGTAGGGCAGAGCCGCATTGTTTTATGCCACAGCCAAAGGTTGCGTCAAGCGTAGTTCATCTTGAGGTAGGCGAGATGCCGTCGGTTGCCGTAAATAGTGAGAAAAAGTTTTTTTCGGTTGTTAAATCTGCCTTCGGTCAGCGCAGAAAAACGCTTGTGAATGCACTTTCAAAAAGCCCGTATATGAGCGTGACGAAAGAGGAAGTGATACAGGCTCTTTCAGAGATAGGTCTTGATGAAAATATAAGGGGTGAGAAGCTAAGTTTAGAACAGTTCGCCCTGCTCAGTAATAAATTAAGTTAAACTAATTTAAATCGGAAGGAGCCGAATTTTATGTTTTGTCCGAATTGCAGAGCCGAATATCGGGAAGGAATAGCCGTATGCCCCGAGTGCGGCATTAATTTGATTGAAGAACTTAAAGATGACGTAAATCACAATGAGACACCGTGTCTTGTGTATGTTGCGGCGAATGAGTTTGAAGCCGATGTGATTATCGCCAAACTCAAGGCGGAAGGAATTTTTGCTTTTAAAAGATTCAGAGGAAGCGACAGCTATAATCGGATTGTGCTTGGAAGAACAATCCTCGGCGTAGATATTATTGTTGCTGAAAGCGACTTTGAAAACGCAAAGGAAATCGTACGAAACAGATAGAGTTGTGCAACTTTACCAGTCAAAGAGGATAAAAATTATTGTAACACACAAAGTCTACAAAATTTTAAAAACTTGTCCGAAAACGATAAAAAAACTTGACACTTTAAGGCATTCGTAGTATAATAGATAGGCGTGACAAAGACATACGATGAATCTGAAGGTGGCAAAAGCCGCGAAAATCACGGCATTTTGGGAATTTCAGAGGAGATTGTCCGGTTTTAGAAAACGGGCGGAAGGGTCACACTTTTGAGCAGAATACAGATTTTATACATTTGATTGCACAACTGCGGCAGTATGCTGATGCCGCTGAGCAGTATTTTTGTGTCTGTACGTCCCGAACCGTTATCCCGAATATTTGGGGTTTGTCGGAATCGGGTTTTAATTTTGAGTCTGTGCGAAACGCCCGGCACAGTGTAAACTTATTATTTAAGGAGGGTATAGAATGGCAGCAGAGAAAATCAGAATCAGATTAAAGTCTTATGACCACAATCTTATAGACCAGAGCGCCGCTAAGATTGTTGAAACAGCGAAGAGAACAGGATCAAAGGTTTCAGGTCCGATTCCGCTTCCTACCAGAAAGGAAGTTGTTACTATTCTGAGAGCGGTTCATAAGTATAAGGACAGTCGTGAGCAGTTTGAGCTCAGAACTCACAAGAGACTCATCGACGTATTAGGTCCCACAAACAAGACCATCGACGCTTTGAAGCATCTGGATTTGCCCGCAGGCGTTGACATTGAGCTGAAAATTTAGTTTTGGCTTACGGTGAAGAAAGTCCGCGGTTCTTCATTAAGTGTTATGCGGAATAAGATTTGCAAAAAATAATTTTGGTTATGTTGGCGTCTTGTCAACCAATGACCCGCAGGTATGTTTCATTGAAACCGATGCTTGTGTAAAATAGGAGGATAAAAATGAAAAAGGCAATCTTGGGTAAAAAAATAGGAATGACCCAGATCTTTACTGAGGACGGCAATCTTATACCGGTTACGGTTATAGAAGCAGGTCCTTGTCCTGTTGTTCAGAAAAAGACCGATGATGTTGACGGTTATACCGCTGTTCAGGTCGGCTTTATGGACAAGAAGGAAAAGAGATCAAACAAACCTGAAAAGGGACACTTTGCTAAGGCAAACGTTCCCGTTAAACGTTATCTTAAAGAATTTAAGCTTGACAACGCTGCTGAGCTTAATGTCGGAGATGTACTTGGTGTTGACCAGTTTGCAGACGGTGACGTTCTTGATGTTACCGGAACAAGTAAGGGTCACGGTTATGCCGGCACAATCAAGAGATGGGGCACTCACAGAGGTCCTATGGCTCACGGCAGTCACTATCACAGAGGTCCCGGTTCTTTGGGTGCTTGCTCTGACCCGTCAAGAGTATTTAAGGGTAAGAAGCTTCCGGGTCATTACGGCGTGGATACAGTTACTATCCAGAACTTAGACCTTGTTAAAGTAGATACAGAACGCAATCTTCTGCTGGTTAAGGGTTCGGTTCCCGGACCTAAGGGCGGATTGCTCGTTGTTAAAAACGCAGTAAAGGCTAACGCCTAAACCGCAGAGAGAGGAGGAAATAGCTAATGCCTACAGTAGATATTTATAACGCTGACGGTAAAGTAGTCGGCAATATGGATTTGAATGAAAATGTTTTCGGCGTTGATGTCAGAACTGATGTTATGCATGAAGTGGTAGTGAACTACCTTGCAAATCAGAGACAGGGCACACAGAGCACGAAAACTCGTACAGAAGTACGCGGCGGCGGTATCAAGCCCTGGAGACAGAAGGGTACAGGCCGCGCAAGACAGGGTAGTATCAGAGCTCCGCAGTGGGTTGGCGGTGGTGTTGCACTCGGCCCGAAGCCCAGAGACTACAGATACACACTGAACAAGAAAGTAAGAAGACTTGCTTTGAAGTCTGCTCTTACAGCTAAGCTTCAGGACAGCGAGGTTATTGTTCTTGACGCATTTGAGGCACCTGAGATTAAGACCAAGCAGGTTGCAAATCTCCTTAAAAACCTCAATGTTACAGAGAAGGCTCTCATAGTTCTTCCCGATAACGACAAGAATATCGTAGCTTCTGCAAGAAACATCAAGGGTGTTGATACAACCTATGTTGGTGCAATCAATACTTATGAGGTTTTAAGCCATACAAAGTGCATCATTTTAAAGGATGCCGTAACAAAGCTTGAGGAGGTGTACGCATAATGTTATCTTATGATATTATAAAAAGACCTATAATCACTGAACAGAGTATGGATCAGACTGCGGACAGAAAGTACACCTTTGAGGTTGCTAAGAACGCAAACAAGATCGAAATCAAAAAGGCTGTTGAAGAGATATTTAAGGTTGAAGTTGAAAAGGTTACAACCATGAACTATGATGGCAAGCCAAAGAGACAGGGCGTTTTCGCCGGCAAGAGAGCCGACTGGAAAAAGGCTGTTGTAAAACTCAAAGAAGGCAGCAAGACAATCGAGCTTTTCGAGAACTGATAAAATCATAGTTTCAAAATTTGCAGATAAGGAGATTTAAAAATGGGAATTAAGAAATATAATCCTACCACACCTTCGCTGCGTCAGATGACTGTTTCAACATTTGAAGAGATTGATAAGGTTGCACCTGAGAAATCTCTGCTTCGTCCCCTTCACAGCAAGGCTGGACGTAACGCTAACGGTAGAATAACAGTCAGACACCGCGGCGGCGGCGCGAAGAGAAAATACAGAGTTATTGATTTTAAGCGCTATAAGGATGGAATGAACGCAACTGTTCTTTCAGTAGAATACGATCCTAACAGATCGGCAAACATTGCACTGCTTCAGTATGAGGACGGCGAAAAGACTTATATCATCGCTCCGCTCGGACTCAAGAAGGGTGATGTAGTTGTATCGGGCGAAGGTTCAGATATTAAACCCGGTAATGCAATGGAAATTAAAGACATCCCCGTTGGTACTCTCATTTATAACATTGAGCTTTACCCGGGTAAAGGCGGACAGTTAGTCCGCAGCGCAGGTAACACTGCACAGCTTATGGCTAAAGAAAACGGCTACGGTCAGGTTAGACTTCCCTCCGGTGAAGTTCGTATGATCAGACTTAACTGCCGTGCAACGATAGGTCAGGTTGGTAACCTGGATTACGAAAACATCAATCTCGGTAAGGCGGGAAGAAAGCGCCATATGGGCTTCAGACCTACCGTCCGCGGTGTTGTTATGAACCCGAACGACCATCCGCACGGTGGTGGTGAAGGTAAGTCACCTATCGGTATGCCCAGTCCTGTAACACCGTGGGGTAAGCCCGCACTCGGTTACAAGACCAGAAATAAAAAGAAAAAGTCCGACAAGTTTATTGTCAAGAGACGTAACGCTAAATAAGGAGGGATTATTCGTATGGGAAGAAGTATTAAAAAGGGTCCTTTCGTCGATGCTAAGCTGCTCGCCAGAATAGTTGCGATGAATGAGAAGAACGAGAAAGTCGTTTTAAAGACTTGGTCAAGAGCTTCCACGATATTCCCCGAAATGGTTGGACATACCATTGCGGTATATGATGGAAGAAAGCATGTTCCGGTTTATGTAAGCGAAGATATGGTTGGTCACAAGCTCGGTGAGTTTGCTCCGACCCGTACCTTTAAGGGTCATGCCGGCGCAAAGACTACTAAATAATTTGTGAAAGCAAATAAACTTTTATTCAGTATGAAAGGAGCTGCACAGAGATGGAAGCAGTAGCAAAAGTTACTCATGTCCGCATCGCACCCCGTAAGGTTCGCGTAGTTATCGACCTTATCAGAAATAAGCCTGTAGGCGAAGCGATCGGAATTTTAAGAAATACACCTAAGGCTGCAAGCCCTGTTGTAGAAAAGCTGCTCAAATCCGCTATGGCAAATGCAGAGAACAACTTCCATATGAACGTTGAAAATCTCTACGTTTCGGAAGTATATGCGGATCAGGGACCTACACTCAAGAGAGTACAGGCAAGAGCACAGGGCAGAGCCTTCAGAATTAACAAGAAAACAAGTCATATAACACTTAAACTTCAGGAGAAGGAATAAGATAAGGAGGTAGAATTATGGGTCAGAAAGTTAATCCACACGGTCTCAGAGTCGGAGTAATCAAAGACTGGGATTCACGTTGGTTTGCTGACAAGAAGAGCTTCGGCGACAGTCTTGTAGAGGACTATAACCTCAGAGTGTTCTTAAAGAACAAGTTATTCCAGGCCGGAGTTGCAAAAATCGAAATCGAGAAATTTGCTAATAAAGTTCGTATTTCTATTCACGCTGCTAAGCCCGGTATCGTTATCGGTAAGGGCGGAAGCGAAATAGATAAGCTCAAGAAGGAGCTTGAGAAGATGACAGGTAAGACCATTATCTTAAATGTCATCGAGGTTAAGTCTCCCGATATGAATGCACAGCTTGTTGCTGAAAATATTGCGTCTCAGCTTGAGCGCCGTATATCTTTCAGAAAGGCAATGAAACAGTGCATGGGTCGCACAATGAAGCTTGGTGCAAAGGGTATCAAGACATATGTTGCAGGCCGTGTAGGCGGTGCCGAAATCGCAAGAACCGAACAGTATCACGAGGGAACAATTCCTCTTCAGACTCTCAGAGCGGACATCGACTATGGCTTTACCGAGGCTAACACCACATATGGTAAGCTTGGTGTAAAGGTTTGGATTTATAAGGGCGAGATTCTTGCTGAGGGCAGAAATGCAGAAGCAAAGGAGTCAAGGCCTCAGAGAAAGAACTCCAGACGTACGGAAGGAGGTAACAAATAATGTTATCACCAAAAAGAGTTAAGCGTAGAAAACAGCAGCGCGGACGTATGAAGGGTGCGGCTCACAGAGGAAACAAGGTTGTTTACGGTGAGTACGGTATTCAGGCACTGTCCCCTGCATGGATTACAAGTAACCAGATAGAAGCTGCCCGTGTCGCTATGACACGTTACACCAAAAGAGGCGGCAAAGTATGGATAAAGATATTCCCGGATAAGCCGGTAACAGCAAGACCTGCCGAGACCCGTATGGGTAAAGGTAAAGGTGCGCCTGAATACTGGGCAGCAGTTGTTAAGCCGGGCAGAGTAATGTTTGAAATCGGCGGTGTTTCGGAAGAAATCGCTCGTGAGGCTCTTCGTCTTGCTATGCACAAGCTGCCGCTCAAATGTAAATTTGTCAGAAAAGCTGACCAAGAAACGGAAGGTGATAGTCAATGAAAATACAGGATATAAGAGACCTTTCAACGCAGGAGCTTGAAGATAAAGTCAAGGACTTGAAGGAAGAGCTTTTTAACCTTCGTTTCCAGAACGCTACCAACCAGCTCGAGAATCCGATGAGAATCGTTAGCGTTAAAAAGGATATTGCAAGAGTAAAAACCGTCCTCAAAGAAAAAGAGCTTGGTATTAACACAAGCGTAAATGCGTAGGAGGTGTAGGGAATGAGTGAACGTAATTATCGTAAAGTCCGTGTCGGTGAAGTTGTCAGCGACAAAATGGACAAAACAGTAGTTGTTGCTATTAAAGAGAATGTAAAGCATAAGCTTTATGACAAGGTTATTAAGCGTACCTACAAGCTTAAGGCGCATGACGAAGAGAACGTATGCGGCATCGGTGACAAGGTTAAGGTTATGGAAACAAGACCTCTGTCAAAGGACAAGAGATGGCGCGTTGTTGAAATCGTTGAGAAGGCTAAATAAGCTAAATTTAATATCGTGTTGTGTGCTTTTTGCACATTATCGAAATAAGATAGGAGGAAATCCGTTATGATACAACAGCAGACTATTTTAAAGGTTGCTGACAACAGCGGCGCAAAGGAAATTCTTTGTATTCGCGTTCTGGGCGGCTCTTTCAGACGTTACGGTAACATTGGCGATGTAGTGGTTGCTTCCGTTAAAAAGGCAACGCCCGGCGGTGCTGTTAAAAAAGGTGACGTTGTTAAAGCGGTTATCGTGCGCAGTGTAAACGGCGTTAAGAGAGCTGACGGTTCTAAAATTAAGTTCGATGAGAATGCAGCGGTTATTATCAAGGACGATAAGACACCGAGAGGAACCCGTATATTTGGCCCGGTTGCAAGAGAGCTCAGAGATAAGGAATATATGAAAATATTGTCCTTGGCACCTGAGGTACTGTAAGGCTTACCGGACAATTTAGATTGAGTTTTACATTCTGCATAGCCTGTGCGGCTTATGCGGAATGTAATATGAGATGATTAGTCCTTATTTTAAGATAGGAGGAAGAAAAAATGGCTATCAAAATGCACGTCAAGACCGGCGATGAGGTAGTTGTTCTGTCCGGTAAGGACAAGGGCAAAAAGGGTAAGGTTTTATCCGTTAATTCCGAAAAGCGCATGGTTATTGTAGAAGGTGTATCTGTTGCCGTAAAGCATAAAAAGCCTACCAGAATGGGCGAAACCGGCGGAATAGTTAAACAGGAAACACCGATATATGCAAGCAAGGTTATGAATGTTTGCTCTAAGTGCAATGCTGCATCAAGAGTAGGACGTAAGATTCTGGAAGACGGAACACACGTTCGTTACTGCAAAAAATGCGGTGAAACATTTTAATAGAATTTGAAGAGGAAGGAGGTTTCACTTTAAATGAGACTCGAAGAGAAGTATACAAAAGAAATCAAAGACGCTTTGATGACAAAGTATAATTACAAGAGTGTAATGCAGATACCGAAGCTTGATAAGGTTGTTATCAACATGGGCGTAGGTGATGCAAGAGAAAATTCAAAGGCTGTTGAGAGTGCGGCAAACGATTTGGGCATTATTACAGGTCAGAAGCCTGTAATCACAAAGGCGCGTAAGTCAGTCGCAACATTTAAAGTCAGAGAAGGAATGAATATCGGCTGTAAGGTTACTCTCAGAGGTTCAAAAATGTACGAGTTTGTTGACAGACTCTTTAATGCGGCTCTTCCGCGTGTACGTGACTTCAGAGGTATTAACCCGAACTCCTTTGACGGCAGAGGCAACTATGCTCTCGGCATCAAGGAACAGCTTATCTTCCCTGAAATTGAGTATGATAAGATTGACAAGATTCGCGGAATGGACATCATCTTTGTTACAACTGCCGAAACAGATGAAGAGGCAAGAGAGTTGCTTACATTGATGGGCGCACCGTTTACGAGATAACGTCGATAAGGAGGATTAAAGCTTATGGCTAAGAAATCTATGGTTGTAAAGCAGCAAAGAAAGCAGAAGTATTCAACACGTGAATACAACAGATGTAAGATCTGCGGCAGACCCCACGCTTACCTTCGTAAGTTCGGTATCTGCAGAATCTGCTTCAGAGAGCTTGCTTACAAGGGTCAGATTCCCGGCGTAAAGAAAGCGTCTTGGTAATCTGAAGTTTAAATTATATCAAGAAGCCAGGTGGCTGACAGAGGATGTCACGGACGGTCAAACCGGCTTCAATTCCGATAAAAAGGAGGTTTAAAATATGCATATTACAGATCCGATAGCGGATATGCTGACAAGAATAAGAAATGCCAATAACGCAAGGCATACCACGGTTGATATTCCCGCGTCAAAGATGAAGAAGGCTATTGCCGACATATTGCTTCAGGAGGGTTATGTAAAGAATGTTGAACTCGTAGAGGACGGTATTCAGGGAATAATTCGCATAACACTCAAGTATGCTGAGAACAAGCAGAAGGTACTGACAGGACTCAAGAGAGTTAGTAAGCCCGGTCTCCGTTCTTATGCATCGAAAGAGGAGCTGCCTAAGGTACTCAAGGGCCTTGGTGTTGCAATCATCTCTACTTCAAAGGGAGTAATGACAGACAAGGAAGCACGTCGCCAGAATGTAGGCGGCGAAGTACTCGCATTTGTTTGGTAAGAATTTTACTGTAAGTAAGAAAGGAGGAGAATTCATTGTCACGTATAGGAAGAATGCCGATTGAGATTCCTGCCGGAGTTACGGTTACAATCGGTCAGAACAATGAAGTTACCGTAAAGGGTCCGAAGGGCGAACTTACACAGACTCTCCCTAAGGATATGATTATAGAACAGAACGGCAGCACAGTTGAAGTTAAGCGTCCCACAGACGATAAAGAGCACAGATCTCTCCACGGTCTTACAAGATCGCTTCTTCACAATATGGTTGTCGGTGTAACTGAAGGCTTCAAGAAGGAGCTTGAAATTAACGGTGTAGGTTACAGAGCTGCAAAGCAGGGCAAGAAGCTTGTGATGAACCTCGGTTATTCTCATCAGGTTGAGATGGAGGAAATCGACGGAATCACAATCGATGTACCTCAGCCGAACCAGATAGTAATTTCCGGACCGGATAAGCAGAAGGTTGGACAGTTCGCTGCTAACGTACGCGAAAAGAGACCTCCCGAACCTTATAAGGGCAAGGGTATTAAATACGTCGATGAACATATCAGACGTAAGGAAGGTAAGGCCGGTTCTAAGAAGTAATTAACCGCCAGGAGGTGTAAACTTAATGATTAAGAAGACTAACAGTAATGTATCAAGACTCGCAAGACACGCAAGAGTCCGCAAAAAGATTTCGGGAACAGCCGAAATCCCGAGACTGTGTGTATTCAGAAGTCTTAAAAACATATACGCTCAGATCATTGATGATACCGTAGGTAAAACTTTGGTTTCTGCATCATCTCTTGACGCAGAACTCAAAGAAAATTACGGCGGCAATAAGGACGCGGCTAAGGCTGTCGGCGCTCTTATCGCAAAGCGTGCGCAGGATGCAGGCATAACAGAAGTTGTGTTTGACAGAGGCGGATATGTTTATCACGGCAGAGTTGCAGAACTCGCCGAGGCTGCTCGTGAGGGCGGACTGAAATTCTAATTAGTTTGAAAGAGGTGAATCGATAAATGGCAGAGAAGGGTGAAAGAACCAAGAAGCAGCCGCGTATAGAGGCGGATACGCTTGATATACAGGAAAAAGTAGTTCATCTTAACCGTGTAGCAAAGGTTGTAAAGGGCGGTCGTACATTCCGTTTCAGCGCGCTGGTTGTTGTCGGTGACGGCAACGGTCACGTTGGCTGTGGAATGGGCAAGGCGGCTGAAATTCCGGACGCAATCCGCAAGGGTATTGATGACGCTAAGAAGAACATGATTACCGTTCCTATGTTCAAGAGCACAATTCCTCACGAAACCATCGGTGAGTCCGGTGCGGGAAGGGTTCTCTTGAAGCCGGCTTCAGAAGGTACCGGTGTTATCGCGGGCGGTCCCGCTCGTGCGGTACTTGAGCTTGCAGGTATCAGAGATATAAGAACAAAATGTTTGCGCAGCAACAACCCGAAAAATGTTGTTGCAGCTACAATAGAGGGTCTGGCATCACTCAAGAGTGTAGAAGAGGTTGCTCAGCTCAGAGGTAAAAAGCCGGAAGAGATCCTCGGTTAATTAAATAAAAAAGACAGGAGGGTTTATCCATGGCTAATACAATAAAGGTTACTCTTAAAAAGAGTACAATCGGATGCAAAAAGGATCAGATTGCAACAGTTAAGGCACTTGGTCTTAAGAAAATCAGCCAGACTGTAGAAAAACCTGATAACGCTCAGACAAGAGGTATGATTTTCAAGGTTAAGCACTTGGTTGAAGTATCCGAATAATTTAAAGCGGTATATTTGGGGCAGGACCCCGAGAAACAATTTTTTTGATAAAAAAGGAGGAGGTGTTACTCAATGAAACTTCATGAATTATCTCCGAGCGAGGGCTCTAAGAAGGACGGCTTCAGAGTCGGCAGAGGTCACGGAAGCGGTAACGGAAAGACAGCAGGTAAGGGTCACAAGGGTCAGAACGCCCGCAGCGGCGGTGGTGTTCGTCCGGGCTTTGAAGGCGGTCAGATGCCTATCTACAGAAGATTGCCTAAGCGTGGATTTAAAAACATCTTTGCAAAGCAGTATGTTTCGATCAATGTTGAGGAACTCAATAAGTTTGAAAACGGAACAGAGGTTACGGCTGAAAGCTTAAAGGAAGCCGGAATCATCTCTAAAATTTCTGACGGCGTAGTTGTACTTGGCCGCGGTGAGCTTAATAAAAAGCTGACCGTAAAGGCTAAGAGATTTAGCAAATCAGCTAAAGAGAAGATTACTAATGCCGGCGGAAAGGCTGAGGAGGTATAACAATGTTTGATACAATCAGAAATGCGTGGAAGATTGTTGACCTCAGAAAAAAGCTTATATATACATTTGTAATGCTGGTAATATTCAGACTCGGTTCGACTATTCCTGTTCCGCTGATTGATCCATCACAGTTACAGGGTATATTTAACACAGACAATTCGATGTTCGGTTTTATTGATATCGTATCCGGTGGTGCATTCAAGAATGCAACTATATTTGCGATGAGTATTACACCGTACATTAACTCTTCAATTATTATGCAGCTTTTGTGCGTAGCTATTCCTGCTTTGGAAAGACTCCAGCAGGAAGGCGAAGAGGGAAGAAAGAAAATCGGTCAGATGATGAGATATGGTACTGTTGTACTTGCTCTCATCCAGGCGGTTGGTCTTTACTTCCTTCTCAAGAGTTATAACGTTGTAACAAATCCGGGTTGGGGCGCAGCGGTTGTTATAATCTCTACGTTCACAGCCGGAACAGCGTTTTTGATGTGGCTCGGTGAGCAGATTACCGAAAAGGGTGTAGGTAATGGTATTTCGCTTATCATCTTCGCCGGTATTGTATCGAGAATACCGAGTATGGCAAGAACTCTCTACGCATATGTAGAAGGCGGAACACTTAACTGGATTATGGTTGTTGCCATTTTAGTATTCGCTCTTCTCATCATCGCATTTGTTGTAATGATGAACGAAGCAGAGCGTCGTCTTCCGGTTCAGTACGCAAAGCGTGTTGTAGGAAGAAAGATGTATGGCGGTCAGAGTACACATATTCCGATTAAGGTGGCAGGTGCAGGCGTTATCCCGATTATCTTTGCGATGTCCATTATGGCCTTCCCCGGAACAATAGCAAGCTTCTTTGGCAAGAGTGCTCAGAGCGGCGGCTTCTGGGGCGGATTCCTGTGGGTATTCTCAGGTCAGTCGTGGATTTATGCAGTGCTTTACTTCCTGCTTATTATCTTCTTCACATATTTCTATACGGCAATTCAGTTCAATCCGATTGAAATGTCAAATAATATGAAGAAGAACGGTGGATTTATCCCCGGTATTCGCCCGGGTAAGCCCACCTCGGATTATATCGCAAATGTTCTTTCAAGAGTTACTCTTTGCGGAGCGTTTTTCCTTGCGATAATTGCAGTAATTCCGATATTTATGAATCTCGGATTGCACATTTCAAACTTCTCAATCGGCGGTACATCACTTCTTATCGTTGTTGGTGTTGCGCTTGAGACTGTCCAGAATATGGAATCTCAGATGCTTATGCGTCATTATAAGGGATTTTTGGAATAAACTAAATATATACGCGGATTTATCTGCGTTCGTTTACGGAAGAGCAGAAACTGCACCTTAAATTAAAGGGAATGATTCTGCTCTGTCCGTTTATACGGCAAAACTTTTTATTAAGAAATAAGGAACGGATAAATCCGTTCCCTATACAGATTTGCAGTTTAGCTTTGTAGGGAACGCATTTATGCGTTTCGGGATTATTAAGAATACGGCTTAAACCGATATTTTGTATAAACGGAAAGGGTGTAATTTTATGCGACTTATATTATTAGCGGCCCCCGGTGCGGGTAAGGGTACACAGGCTGAAAAGCTGAGCGAACATTTCGGAATTCCGACTATCTCAACCGGTGCTATACTCAGAAAAAATATACAAGAAGGAACAGAACTCGGCAAGCTTGCAAAAAAATATATTGACGACGGAAACCTTATTCCCGATGATGTGATGATAAAGGTAATGGATGCTCGCCTTGCGGAAGATGATTGTAAGAACGGATTTATTCTTGACGGCTTTCCGAGGACGCTCACACAGGCACAGGAGCTTGACAAATCTCATATAAAGATTGATTGCGTACTGAATCTGAATGTTGCTGACGAAACCATCATTAACCGACTTTCGGGAAGGCTTGAATGCAGTAAGTGTGCGGCAACCTTTCATAAGATATATCGCAAGCCTAAAGTGGAAGGAATTTGTGACCTTTGCGGCGGAAAGCTGGTTACAAGAGCGGATGATACTCCTGAGACCGTAAAGAGCCGTCTTTCGACGTACCATTCTCAGACCGAACCTCTGCTTAAATTCTACAGAGAGAAGGGGCTCCTTAAAACTGTAGACGGTCAGGACGGAATAGAAAGTACGACACAGGAAGTTTTAAAGGCTCTTAAATAAGAGCATAAGTGACGGGAATGATCAATGCTTTTGAAACATTCCCGAATTTTTCGAGGTATAATAATGGTAACAATTAAATCAAAATCCGAAATAGAAAAGATGAAGATTGCCGGAAGGGTGACATATGGCGCACTTAAGGCGGTCGAAGCGGCGGTTAAACCGGGCGTAACAACGGCAGAACTTGATAAGGTTGCTGAAAAATATATACATTCACAGGGATGCAAGGCATCATTTAAAGGTTACGGCGGTTTTCCCGCAACAATCTGTGCAAGTGTTAATGACGAGATTATCCACGGCTTTCCGGGTCCCCGCGTCCTTAAAGAGGGCGACATAATTTGTGTTGACGTCGGTGCAATCTATAAGGGATATAACGGCGATGCGGCGAGAACCTTCGGCGTCGGAAGGATTTCAGAGGAAGCTCAAAGGCTCATCGATGTAACGAAACAGAGCTTTTTTGAAGGCTTAAATTATGTAAAAGAGGGGTATCGCATACACGATATTTCGGCGGCGATACAGAGATACGTAGAGAAAAACGGTTACTCTGTGCTCAGAGGCTACTGCGGACACGGCGTGGGTGCGGAAATGCATGAAGATCCCGAGATACCCAACTATGTTACACCGACAAGAGGTATAAGACTAAAGGCGGGAATGTGTGTGGCGGTTGAGCCTATGGTATGCCAGTTTGATTATCATACTTATGTCGCTGATAACGACTGGACTGTTATTACTAAAGACGGAGGCCTGACCGCTCATTATGAAAACAGTATTTTGGTAACTAACGGTGAACCGTATCTGCTCACTCTTCCGAAAGAGGAAGCGGAGGTCTGAAATATGACAGGAATTTCTGTGGGGGATATGGTTGTTTCGCTTTGCGGACATGACGCGGGTGAATATTTTATTGTAATCGGCACTGATATGAATTATGTTACGATATGTGATGGGCATAACAGAAAAGCCGATAAAAAAAAGAAGAAGAAAATAAAACATATACAGCCGACAGGCTTGCATACGGATTTAATAAATAATGTGCCGCAATATGCGGTAGATGCAAATATAAGACGTGAAATTAAACGGCTTAGAAAGTTGATTTAACGGAGGTGAGTTTTGTAATGTCAAAGGAAGATGTTTTGGAGGTAGAGGGCACCGTATTAGAGGCCTTGCCGAATGCGATGTTTAAGGTTGAATTAGAGAACGGACATCAGATTCTTGCTCATATCTCGGGCAAGCTTAGAATGCACTTTATCAGAATATTGCCGGGTGATAAGGTTACGGTTGAAATTTCGCCGTATGACCTGACAAAGGGCAGAATTACGTGGAGAGCAAAATAAATATCAGGAACATTAAAAGCCGGGCATAGAACCCGGCTTTTACAAGTTTTAAAATTTTTAACGGATAATGAGGGTTACATATGTTAAAAAAATTTATTGCGGTTTTCGTATCGCTGATTGCTGCGATTTCGATTGGCGGCTGCGGAAAATCGGAACAGACTTCGGGCAGAGTTGATGAAAAATCAATTCCGCAGGAAACATCGATAACCGTTTCCTGTGCCGGCGATTGTACGCTCGGAACAGACGCGGCGTTCAGCGGCGGAACATTCACGGATGAGGTGCAAAACCAAAACGGAGATTACGGTTACTTTTTGAAAAATGTGAAGAAGTATTTTTCAAACGATGATTTGACAATAGTTAATTTTGAGGGAACCCTCACCGACAGAGGGTCAAGACAGGATAAGACCTTTGCGTTTCGCGGAAGTCCCGAATATACGAAAATATTGACTGAGGGTTCGGTGGAGGCGGTCACTCTTGCCAATAATCACAGTAAGGATTACGGCGATGTGAGTATGGAGGATACAAAAAAATATCTTGATGAGGCAGGAATCGTTTGGTTTGAAAACCTGAACACCAAAGTGATTGACGTGAAGGGAGTAAAGGTCGGATTAATCGGGCTCTATGATTTGAATGATTCCGCAGAGGGAAACCTTCCGAAGGCTATGCAGCAGGTTAAGGACGGAGGCGCAGAGGTTGTCATTGTTCAGGTTCATTGGGGAATAGAGGGAGATAACTATCCGCAGGAAAAACAGATAAGCCTTGCGCATAAAGCCATAGACGAGGGGGCTGACCTGGTTATCGGTCACCATCCGCACGTCCTTCAGGGGATGGAAACGTATAAAGGCAGGATGATTGCATACAGTATGGGAAACTTTTGCTTCGGCGGCAACCAAAACCCGCGTGATAAGGATACTATGATTTACCGTCAGACTTTTACCGTCAAAAACGGAAAAGTTACCGATTATACGAATTATGCGGTTATTCCTTGTTCCGTTTCATCATCATCGTCAAGGAATAATTATCAGCCGACCCCGGCAGAGGAAAACGAGAAGCAGAGGATTGCCGAGAAGATTCAAAAGTTTTCGGATAAGCTTGGTGATACCCGTATAAAATTTGAGAATATGGATGCGGTGGAGAGTGAAAATGGTTTAGCAGACGAAAAAGACAGCTCAAGCGGCGGCAGCAGGCAACAAAGTGAAAAGGATTCGATGATTTTATAGTCTTATATTGATACAAATAAAAATATTTAAAAAAGTTTAAAAATACTTGACAAAAATAAAAAAATATGATAATATTATATGGTTCGCTTTATAGGTGGTAGTATGTAAAGCGTTCGAGTCAACTTTAGGAGGTGAAGGATAATGAAAGTAAAGCCTTCAGTAAAACCTATTTGTGAGAAGTGTAAAGTTATCAAAAGAAAAGGCAAGGTTATGGTAATTTGCGAAAACCCGCGTCATAAGCAGAAGCAGGGTTAAGCAAGGTTCATCAGGGGCAGGGTCAGGCTTATGAACCAAAATTACTTTTAAGCTGATTCCGTGAAAACGGGTGAAATTCTGCTCCGTTTGTTTTTCTAATTAAATGGAGGTGAAATTATATGGCACGTATCGCAGGTGTAGATTTACCAAACGAAAAGAGAGTTGAAATAGGACTTACTTATATTTTCGGTATAGGTCTTTCTACTTCTAAGAAAATTCTTGCGGCAACAGGCATCAATCCTGATACAAGAGTTCGCGATTTGACAGAGGATGAGGTATCTCAGCTCAGAGCAGAGATTGACAATTATAATGTAGAGGGTGACCTCAGACGTGATATCGCTCTTGATATTAAACGTTTGATGGAAATTAACTGCTACCGCGGTCTCCGTCACAGAAGAAGTCTTCCGGTCAGAGGACAGCGTTCAAAGACCAATGCGAGAACTCGTAAGGGACCGAAAAAGACCATCGCAAATAAGAAGAAATAAGATTTGCATATTGAGATATGTAATACTACCGCTTATTTTTTCAAAACCAAAGGCATCTTGATATGCCACAAGATTTATGAGATTTTTCTGTAGAGATATACAGATATTCGTATTTTCAGGAGGTGAAAATTACAATGGCAAAGGCAGTTAAAAAGACTCGTCGTCGCAGAGAGAAAAAGAACATTGAGCGCGGCGCAGCACATATTAAATCTACATTTAATAACACCATTGTTACAATTACAGATGTAGCCGGTAATGCTATATCATGGGCATCGGCCGGTGGCCTCGGATTCAGAGGTTCAAGAAAGAGCACTCCGTTTGCGGCTCAGATGGCGGCAGAAACCGCAGCAAAAGCAGCTATGGAGCATGGCTTAAAGTATGTTGAAGTATATGTTAAAGGCCCGGGTTCAGGTCGTGAAGCAGCTATTCGTGCGCTTCAGGTTGCAGGACTTGAGGTTAATATGATTAAGGACGTTACACCTATTCCTCATAACGGTTGCAGACCGCCGAAGAGAAGACGTGTATAATCTGTAAGAAAAACATAGGAGGTGAAAGTTTAAAATGGCTAAAAATATGCAGCCCGTTTTAAAGAGATGCAGAACATTGGGCATAGAGCCGAGCGTTATGGGCGTTGACAAGAAGTCAAACAGAAACCCTAACCCGAGCAGAAAGAAAATGTCCGAATATGGAATGCAGTTAAATGAAAAACAGAAAGTTAAATTTATATACGGCGTGCTTGAGAAGCAGTTCCGTAAATATTATGTTATGGCAACAAAGAGACAGGGTATCACCGGTGAAATGTTGTTACAGATTCTTGAGACAAGACTTGACAACGTTGTATACAGACTCGGATTTGCCAATACCAGACGTGAGGCAAGACAGATTGTCAATCACGCACACATTACAGTAAACGGCAAGAAGCTTAACATCCCGTCTTACCTCGTAAAGCCCGGCGATGTTATTGCTGTAAAAGAGAAGTCGGCTTCTTTGGATAAGTTCAAGGATACAGTTGAAGCTAACTCTACAAGAATCGTTCCTGATTGGCTGGACGTTGACAAGAATACACTTTCAGGTAAGGTTGTTGCTCTGCCGACAAGAGAACACATCGATTATCCGGTAGAAGAGCACATGATTGTTGAGTTGTACAGCAAATAATAGATTGCTGCAGACAGGGTCATAAGACTTTGTAGAAATTAGGAGGGCTGACAATGATTGAGATAGAAAAGCCAAGAATTGAATGCGTAGAAGCATCCGAAGATAACAAATACGGCAAGTTTGTTGTTGAGCCTCTGGAGAGAGGTTATGGTACAACCTTGGGAAACTCTCTCAGAAGAATGTTGCTTTCTTCGCTTCCGGGCGTTGCTGCCACCTCCGTTAAAATTGACGGTGTGGTTCATGAGTTTTCTACTATTCCCGGAGTAAAGGAAGATGTTACCGAGATTATACTCAACATTAAGAATTTAGCTATTAAGCTGCATTCAGACGCACCCAAGACGGTCTATATCAACCACGAAGGTGCTGGTGAAATTTGTGCCGGAGATATAAAGCACGATTCTGATGTTGAAATCATAAATGAGGATTTGCATATCGCGACCTTAAACGAGGATGCAAGACTTTTTATGGAGATCACATTGGATAAGGGCAGGGGTTATGTTTCCTCTGACCGAAATAAGCAGCTGCTTCAGCCGGTTATCGGCGTAATTGCTACCGATTCGATTTATACACCGGTTCGCAAGGTTAATTACACGGTAGAAAATACACGTGTGGGAAACGTTACGGACTATGATAAGCTGTCGCTGGAAGTTTGGACAAACGGAACTATTCCGCCGGCTGAGGCTGTTAGCCTTGCCGCTAAGATTATCAGCGAGCATATGAGTTTATTTGTAGACTTATCGGATGATGCCAAAAATGCGGAAATTATGATAGAGAAGGAAGAAAGCAAGAAAGAAAAGGTTCTTGAAACAACTATTGAAGAACTTGACCTTTCTGTTCGTTCGTATAACTGTCTGAAACGCGCAGGTATCAACACTGTTCAGGATCTTACAGCGAGATCCGAGAACGATATGATGAAGGTCAGAAACCTCGGCCGAAAGTCATTGGAAGAGGTTATCGCAAAGCTGGAGGCAATGGACTTATCATTGTCAAAAGACGATTAATGACCGATTTAATTAAAGAATTTTAAGAATGAGGTGATAATATGGCACACCAGAGAAAGCTTGGCAGACCGACTGACCAGAGACGTGCAATGCTCAGAAATCTGACAACTTCGTTGCTTGAGTCAGGTAAGATTCAGACTACCTATACCCGTGCTAAAGAAGTTCAGAAGCTGGCTGACAAAATGGTTACACTCGGTAAAACCAACACACTTCACACAAAGAGACAGGCTCTCGGCTACATCACAAAGCGCGAGGTTGTATCAAAGCTGTTTGATGAAATCGCACCTAAGTATGCGGAGAGAAACGGTGGTTACACCAGAGTTATCAAGATTGGTCCCAGACGCGGTGATGCGGCTGAGATGGCTGTACTTGAGCTTGTAGACTAATAATTAGGTTAATTAAAAATCGGATTGCTTCGGCAGTCCGATTTTTTAACTTATTGGGAATATTTCGCAAAAGTTAACAAATAATAAAATTTAGCTCTAAAATATTGACAAAATTCTCGTTTTAGGTTATAGTAAACTTGATTGATTTTTTGCTGATAAGCAAGAAGGAGTGCAAGATGAATAAGACTTTTAAACTAACCGCGCTTATACTGACTATAGCCGCAATTGTGATTTCGGCTGCGTTTGGGGTATTTGCCGCACAGAAGGTGTCTGATATATCATTCGGAGATAATATATATGTACACGGACTCGACGATGCAACCGAACAGGTTGGAATGATAAATATGCTTTTAATCGGTGTCGATGAAGGCGGATATAGAAGTGATACAATTATGCTTGTTTCGGTTGACGGATATTCGGGCAGGGTAAACATTCTGTCTGTTCCGCGTGATACAATGATTAAGCCCGAGGGATACACAAGCCAGAAGATAAATGCCCTTATCGGACTCGGCCGTGAAGCGGCTGATGCCGGTAAGATTTCTGAGCCTGAGGAAATGCTTATAGATGAAGTTAAGAGTTTAACCGGGCTTCCGGTTCATTATTTTATATCGGTTGACTTTGATGGTTTTAAGGACATAATCGACGCACTTGACGGGGTTGATTTTAATGTTCCTTATGATATGAACTATGATGACCCGACTCAGAATCTGCATATTCATCTTAAAGCGGGAATGCAGCACCTTAATGGTCAAGCGGCACATGATTTTGTCAGATTCAGACATAATAATGGCGGAAGTGCCCCGGGCGAATATGTTATGGGCGATGAAGGCCGTGAATATTGGCAGCAGGAATTTATGAAAGAGCTTGTTAAGCAGAAGATGAAACCGCAGTATCTTTCAAAGATAGATGATTTGTTTAAGGTTGTTAAAGAAAACGTAAGGACAAATTATACAATGAAAGATTTATTAAATCATCTTTATCTTGTTCAACAGATTGACGTTGACAATATAGGGTCATATCAGTTACCCGGCGGGTCGCAGTATATTTCGGATTTATGGTGGTACATCTATGACCCGGATAAAACACGTGAGCTTGTCAACAGAGTATTCCTGCCGATGAGCAAGGAAGAGTGGGAGGAGTATAAAACCACTCATGCAGAAGAGCTTGCAAACAGTGCGCTTGGGTTCAGCGCAATATCCGAAATTAAAAAATAGGAAAAATAACTGCCGCATAGCAAGAAAATTGCCCCTGCGGCAGTTTAATTTGCACAAATTTAAGAAAAAATTTTTTTGGATTGTTTAAAACGGTTGACAGAAATAAAAAAATATGGTATAATGACTCGGTTAATATTAAAAGGTGAAGAGGGAATTGAGGTTATTGGAAAAGCTGAAAACCCCATATAAAGTTGTAGGAATTAAACAGACAAAGGCTGCTATCCGCGACGGAAAGGCAATGACAATTTATATTGCCGATGATGCCGATTTTAGTGTAATTTCCGACGTGATTGAGCTTTGCAGAGGTGCCGGAATTGAACCGGTTCGTGTTCCGACCTTAAAAGAACTCGGAAGAGCCTGCGGAATTGATGTTCCTTGTGCCGCTGCGGCTGTCTTGAAAAGGCCTTAGCTATTAACACTAATATTGCTAAAAGCGCAGATATTGCGTTTTTATATAAATTTATATGTATGGAGGTGAACATATTGCCAACATTTAACCAATTGGTCAGAAAGGGTAGAGCTACCGTTGAGAAGAAATCAACTGCTCCTGCTCTTTTGAAGGGTCTTAATACTAAGAAGAGCCAGCTTACCGATCAGGCTTCTCCTCAGAAAAGAGGTGTCTGCACATCGGTTAGAACGATGACTCCTAAAAAGCCTAACTCGGCTTTGCGTAAGGTTGCCAGAGTTAAGCTGACAAACGGAATTGAGGTATCAGCTTATATTCCGGGTATCGGACATAACCTTCAGGAGCATAGCGTTGTTATGATCAGAGGTGGAAGAATCAAGGACCTTCCTGGTGTACGTTATCACATTATCCGCGGTACACTTGATACAGCAGGTGTGGACAAGCGTATGCAGAGCCGTTCAAAGTACGGCGCAAAGCGTCCTAAATAAGTTCTGATGCAGTTTAAAATGTAAGTGCATATATGTTCTGAAATTATAATTTGACCTATATGCACGACAGCGGACCAAATGTCCGTTGAGTACCTTAATGGTGAATAAACCTAAAGAAGGAGGGGAAGAGAAGTGCCAAGAAGAGGTCATGTTGCTCGTCGTGATGTACTGCCTGATCCGGTTTATAACAGCAAGACTGTTACAAGACTGATCAACAACATCATGCTCGACGGAAAGAAGGGCGTTGCCCAGAGAATAGTTTATGATGCTTTTGATATCATCAAAGAGAAAACCGGTAAAGAACCGGTAGAGGTGTTTGAGGAAGCAATGAACTGCGTTATGCCTGTTTTAGAGGTAAAAGCACGCCGTGTCGGCGGTGCTAACTATCAGGTTCCGATTGAGGTTAGACCTGACAGACGCGAAACACTCGGTCTGAGATGGATAACACTGTTCTCAAGAAAGAGATCCGAAAGAACAATGGCAGAACGTCTTGCAAACGAATTGCTCGATGCAATCAACAGCACAGGCGGCGCGTTCAAGAAGAAAGAAGATACTCACAAGATGGCAGAAGCGAACAAGGCGTTTGCTCACTATCGCTGGTAATTTTGCTTGAAAATCGTCGTATTTCGTCCGCTCGGGCGGCTCGCATATCCATGCTTGCCTCGCTGCGCGAACAAACTACTTCCGATTTTCTGCGCAAAATCCCAAACACGCAGAAATCCGATATTTCGTCCGCTCGGTCGGCTCGCATATCCATGCTTGCCTCACTGCGCGAACAAACTGCTTCCGATTTTCTGCGCAAAATCCCAAACACGGATTATTCCTGTTTGGAACGATAGAATGTCATATATACAGAAATACGGCAAGGCCGTAAATAGGCAGTGTGAAAGAACATTGCGAAAGGAGATACTATGGGTAGAGCGTTTACTCTGGAAAAAACCAGAAATATAGGCATCATGGCTCATATCGATGCCGGTAAGACAACTACTACAGAGCGTATTCTGTTCTACACCGGCCGAATTCATAAAATCGGCGAGACCCACGAGGGTGCCGCACAGATGGACTGGATGGAGCAGGAGCAGGAACGTGGTATTACGATTACCTCTGCCGCAACAACGGCGCAGTGGAAGGGCCACAGAATCAATATCATCGATACACCGGGACACGTTGACTTCACGGTTGAAGTTGAGCGTTCACTTCGTGTACTTGACGGTAGTGTAACGGTTCTTTGCGCAAAGGGCGGCGTTGAGCCACAGTCTGAAACCGTATGGCGCCAGGCTGATAAATATCATGTACCGAGAATGGTATATGTAAATAAGATGGATATTATGGGTGCGGATTTCTACAACGTTATCCACATGATGAAAGACCGTCTTAAGTGTAACGCAGTTCCGATTCAGCTGCCTATCGGCGCTGAAGATGAATTCAGAGGTCTCATTGACCTTATCCAGATGAAGGCTTATGTTTATTATGATGAACTCGGCCAGGATGAGAGAATCGAAGAGATTCCTGAAGATATGAAAGAAAAGGCTAACGAATACCGCCAGGCTTTACTTGAGCATGTTGCTGAAACAGATGAAGCATTGATGGAGAAATTCTTTGAAGAGGGCGACCTTTCGGTTGACGAAATCAAGAAGGCTATTCGTAAGTCAACGATAGCAAACGAGATGGTACCGGTTCTGTGTGGTTCGTCATACAGAAATAAGGGTGTTCAGAATATGCTGGACGCGGTTATCGACTTTATGCCGTCACCTCTTGATGTTCCTCCCATTAAGGGAATTATCCCGAGAACAGAGGAAGAGGCTGTACGTCACTCATCCGATGATGAGCCGTTTGCTGCACTCGCATTTAAGATTATGACTGACCCGTTCGTAGGAAAACTCGCTTTCTTCCGTGTATACTCGGGTACACTCAACAGCGGTTCTCACGTATACAACTCAGTAAAGGACAACAAAGAGAGAATCGGTCGTATTCTTCAGATGCACGCAAATCACAGAGAAGATATCGAGACAGTATATGCCGGTGATATCGCTGCTGCTGTAGGTCTTAAGAACACTACGACAGGTGATACACTCTGTGATGAAAAGAACCCGATTATTCTTGAGTCGATGGAATTCCCGGAACCGGTTATTCGTGTTGCGATTGAGCCGAAGACTAAGGCGGGTCAGGAGAAGATGGGTATTGCTCTTGCAAAGCTTGCAGAAGAAGATCCTACCTTCAGAACCTATACAGATGACGAAACCGGTCAGACGATTATCGCCGGAATGGGTGAACTTCACCTCGAGATTATCGTAGACCGTCTGCTTCGTGAGTTTAAGGTTGAGGCAAACGTAGGTAATCCTCAGGTTTCATACCGTGAGACAATCCGCAAGCCTGCACACGTTAACCACAAGTATGCAAGACAGTCAGGTGGTAAAGGTCAGTACGGACACGTTGTATTGGATATTGAACCGCTCGAGCCGGGCGGCGGATATATCTTCGAGAACAAGATTGTCGGCGGTGCTATTCCTAAGGAATATATACCGGCTGTTGACGCAGGTATCCAGGGTGCTTTACAGTCCGGTGTTCTTGCAGGCTATCAGACAGTAGACGTTAAGGTTGAGCTTTATGACGGTTCATACCACGAGGTCGACTCTTCTGAAATGGCATTCAAGATCGCAGGTTCAATGGCTATCAAGGAAGCATGCCGCAAGGCTAACCCCGTTATCCTTGAACCTATCATGAAGGTAGTTGTAACAGTTCCCGAAGAATACATGGGCGACGTTATCGGCGACTTAAGTTCACGTCGTGGTGAGATACAGGGTATGGAAGACAGAAACGGCGTTAAGCAGATTAATGCTTTCGTTCCTCTGTCAGAAATGTTCGGTTACTCAAATGATCTGCGTTCTAAGTCACAGGGTCGTGGTCAGTATGTAATGGAACCCAGCCACTACATTCAGGTTCCCAAGTCAATTGCAGATGGAATCATCAGCAAGAGAGCTAAGGACTAATAAAATTTTTCTGAAAGAGCAAAAAAGACTTGTTTTTTGAGAAATAATCTGATAAAATACTAAGTGTATGGAATACACATAATTAAAGGAGGAAAATTCCAATGGCAAAGCAGAAATTTGAACGTACCAAGCCCCACGTAAACATTGGTACAATCGGTCACGTAGACCACGGTAAGACAACTTTAACAGCAGCTATCACTAAGGTTCTTTCACTCAAGGGCTATGCT
>CAJKNM010000016.1 GCA_905201285.1 uncultured Eubacteriales bacterium
CAAAAGATTTTTGTTGATTGTTTAAATCAAAATCAAAAATTTCAGGTTGTGTGATTGCAGTAAAACCCTCAATACCATTACTTGCTTGTAAGGTGGCATATTCTGGTATGTTGTTTATAATATTAATATAATCATTTGCATTATATAAATATACTTTCCCTTCTTCTTGACTAACTAACATTATGTTTTTAGGCACAGGTAAACCATCTCTGTTAAATCTTGCAAGATAGATTAATGCTTGTGATAATGCTTTTGACTTACCATAACTTGTAACATTTAATTTATGCTCAAAAATTGTTCCATCAATATAACCATCTGTACTTCTATCTATATGAACTTCTATACTATCTCCCAATAATGCCTCATAAAAAGAATATTGGAAAGTAGTTTCATCTGCTTGTATATTATTATGTATAATTGCCATTGTACTATACCTCCTCACTTAATAATTTTATTAAATGCTCTGCTTTTGGGGTCAAAAAATATTTTCCTTTTTGATTATCAAAAGTAGAAATACAACCTAATTTTTTCAAGACATTTATTATTTTGTTTGTTTTTAATTTGGAATAATGCACCATATCCGCCATTTCCTGTTGAGATAAAGAAACATAACAATCATCTTTTACATTTATTTGATTGTCATATAGCAGTTTTAAAATGACACATTTTTCATTTCCAAACTCCTCTAATATAGTTTTCATATAAAGGCCTTCCTTTCAAAACATAATTTTAATATACCATATTTTTAGTCCAATTTCAACTATTTTAGTGTAAATAGTTGAACTATTATAGTAATTTATTCAAAATAACTAAGTTTCCTTGTGAAAATAAAAAAGATTTCAGTATCAACCAAAATCTTTTCTTTTTTCTTGACAAAATAGTATATTTAGTCAATTATTATTCATTTTTTAGATTTTAACCCCGTATATTGTGATTTTTCTTATCCCCCACTAAATGGACTATATAATGCTTCCGGCTATTCTGTTTAACTGTGGTTGCGGCCGTGGCGGCGTATACACGATATGCGCCCGCTCTCCGAAGCTCCGCGGCACATTCTTCAATGGTTGCACCGGTCGTATAAACATCGTCAATCACCAATATTGTCTTTCCGCGGACCATATCGGGATGTCTGACTGCAAACTTTCCCTTTACGTTCAGAAGTCTTTCATCGTGATGAAGGTCGCTCTGTTTTCTCAGCTTTTCGGTCTGATACAGGACCCCGTTTTTATATGGAATGCCCATTCTGAGCGCCACTTTCCTTGCCAAACACGCCGCATGGTCAAAATCTTCTTCGTTATAGTTCTTTTTCCGCGGCGGTGCAGACACCACAAAATCAAATTTCACCCCTCCGAAATCATATTTTATCATTTCGGCTACATATAATGACAATGTTTTCGCATAAAATGCGTTATACTCTTTCTTGAGGGCAATAACAGCAGATTTTGCATTGTCGATATACACGAAGGCAGAGGTTATCCCCTTAGCATAATTTCGGCGGACCGAACATCCTTCACAGAATCCGCCCGCCGAATCGGCTATAGGCTTGCCACAGCGCCTGCACCTGACATATTTTCTGCAAAACGGAAGAGTGTTTGCACACTCGGGACACGTTCCGGTCTTGTTTTCCGGTTCGAGCCGCCTGCCGCAGAATATACACTTTGGCGGATACAAAAGATTCAGCAAAATATTCCTGAGTTTTTTCAAAAAATGTCACTTCCTGATAGATGTTGATATATTCAGCACCTATAAATCGAATTCAGTATATCACACAAAATCGAAAATTTCAACCGCCTTTGATTCAAAATCGGAATATTTTTATGCCGTTTTTCATAAGCTATAAATAACTCTATATTAACTCTAACTTATTTATACGTTATTATTTGTCGCATTTTTGTGCATTTTTTCTAAATGGTGTTATGCGTTTTATGAATGTTGACTAACGAAAATGTTGGACAGTTTAAGCAAAGTATGATATAATATATGTATAAAATATATGGGTTTTATATATCTGATTTTGATGAAAACTTATCTATTTTAACAAAATTCACACACATTTAACGGAGGACATTCAAATGAAAAAAATTGAAAGAACTACAGCTGAGGCTAACCGTTTTCTTATCGATGATGCCCCGATGTATCTTTTCAATAACGGTACGAACTATGAAAGCTATCGGATGCTCGGCGCTCACAAGGTAAAAGACGACAAAGGCACCGACGGCTATCGTTTCGCTGTTTGGGCTCCCAACGCGAAATCCGTATCCGTTGTCTGCGACGGAAACGGTTGGGACAGGAATCTGGGACGAATGTCCAAACACATTTCATCGGGTATTTGGGAGCTGTTCATACCGGGTATCACAGAAGGTCAGAACTATAAATACAGCGTCGAATCCTATGACGGAAAAATCGTTATGAAGTCTGACCCTTATGCCTTTTACTCTGAGGTCCGCCCGGCGACGGCCTCGGTTACGACCGACCTTTCATATAACTGGGGCGACGCAAAATGGCTTGAAATGCGCGAAAAGACCGAGCCGTATGACAAACCCATAAATATCTATGAGATGCACTTCGGCTCATGGAAGCGCAAGGATGACGGAAGCAACTATTCCTACACCGAAATGATTGACGAGCTTATCCCGTATATTAAATCGATGGGCTATACCCATATAGAGCTTATGCCGATATGCGAGTATCCGTTTGACGGAAGCTGGGGTTATCAGGTCACCGGCTATTATTCTGTAAACAGCCGCTATGGCTCGCCGACTGAGCTTAAAGCGTTTATTGACAGCTGTCACAGGAACGGAATCGGGGTAATTATGGATTGGGTTCCCGCACACTTTCCCAAGGACGAACACGGACTCGCTATGTTTGACGGAACGCATCTTTTTGAGCATCCCGATTCACGGAGGGGCGAGCATAAGGAATGGGGCACTCTGGTATTTGACTGGACAAAAACCGAAATTTTCTCTTTTCTCATATCTAATGCAATCTTCTGGATAGGCGAATATCATATGGACGGCCTGCGTGTTGACGCAGTTTCAAGTATGTTATATCTTGATTACAACCGCCGCGACGGAGAGTGGCTTCCCAACAAATACGGCGGAAAGGAAAATTTAGAAGCTATATCGTTTCTACAGAAACTCAATTCGGCGGTTTTCAGCCGTTTTCCAAATGTTTTGATGATTGCTGAGGAATCCACCGCGTGGGGCGGCGTGACTATGCCGGCAGATGCCGGAGGTCTCGGCTTTAACTTTAAGTGGAATATGGGCTGGATGCACGATATGCTTGACTATATGCAATGCGACCCGCTTTTCAGGAAGGGAAATCACACAAAGCTCACCTTCCCGATGATGTATGCCTTTGCCGAAAATTATATTTTGGCTCTGTCACACGATGAGGTTGTTCACGGAAAGCGTTCGCTTCTTGATAAAATGTGGGGTTCATATGAGGAGAAGTTTGCTGAGCTCAGACTTTTATACGCATATATGTATTCCCACCCCGGGAAGAAGCTTTTGTTTATGGGCGGTGAATTCGGTCAGTTTGTCGAATGGCGGTATGCCGAACAGCTCGACTGGGTTCTTGATAAATACGAGCTTCACGTGAAGATGCGAAATTATTGCGCTAAGCTCAACGCCTTTTACAAAGAGCATCCGGCGTTCTTTGAAATCGAGAGGGAGCAGGGCGACTGGCGCGGCTTCCGCTGGCTTAACGCCGAGGACAGCACAAACAGTGTTCTGTCGTTTATGCGTATAAACGAAAAAGGCGACGAAAAGATTGCCGTTATAATCAACTTTACTCCGGTTGAGCGGAAGGACTATACGGTTGGTGTTCCCGAATCGGGCGAGTTTACCGTTGTTATGTCAACCAACTCAAAGGCCTTCGGCGGATCCGGCCGCGGAACAAAAAAATGCAGGACAGTAAGGAAGCCGTTTCACGGTTTTCCGTATTCGATTACGCTCGACTTACCGCCGCTCACCGCGGTATATATGGAGTTTTTGCCTATCAAAGACAAACCCAAAGTAATATCTAAAACAGTTAAAAATTAGCTTGGAAGGAATGAACATACGTTATGAAATCAAAAGAATGTGTAGCTATGATACTTGCCGGCGGCCAGGGAAGCCGTCTGGGCGCTTTGACAAAGACGGTTGCAAAGCCCGCGGTTCCGTTCGGCGGCAAATACAGAATTATAGACTTTCCGCTTAGTAACTGCACCCACTCGGGGATAGACACCGTCGGAGTTTTAACCCAGTATCAGCCGCTTGAACTCAATACATATATAGGAAGCGGTCAGCCATGGGATCTCGACCGTTCCAACGGCGGCGTATACGTCCTGCCGCCATATACATCAGCGGAAAAAGGCGAATGGTATAAGGGTACAGCCAACGCAATTTATCAAAATCTCAGCTTTATCGCTCAGTTCAGTCCGAAATATGTGGTTATTTTGTCCGGTGACCATATTTATAAAATGGATTATAGCCGAATGGTGAGTCAGCATAAAAAGGCAAACGCCGACGCAACCATCGCTGTTATCGAAGTTCCCTGGGATGAAGCTTCGCGCTTTGGTATTATGAACACCGATGACGAAGGCAATATCACCGAATTTGAAGAAAAACCCGATGAGCCGAAGAGCAATCTGGCATCTATGGGTGTATATTGCTTCAGCTGGGATGTCTTAAAGAAATATCTCGCCGAGGACGAGGCGGACCCGACCTCTCAGAACGACTTTGGAAAGAACATCATTCCTAAGATGCTTGAATCAGGGCTTAAATTGGTTGCCCACCGCTTTGACGGTTACTGGAAGGACGTCGGAACGATTCACAGCCTGTGGGAAGCAAATATGGAGCTTCTCAGCGACAGTGCCGGCATAGTCTTAGACGATGACAGCTGGCGTATTTATAGCAAGAATCCTATTAAGCCGCCTCATTATATCGATTCAAAGGCTAAACTTAATAATTGTTATGTGACCGAAGGCTGTGAAGTATACGGAGAAATCGACCACTCGGTTATTTTTGAAGGCGTAACAATAGAGGAAGGCGCAAAAATCGAAGATTCTATCATCTTCCCCGGTGCGGTAATCAAGAAGAACTCGATTATCTATAAGTCGCTTATAAGCACCAATACGATAGTCGGCGAGGGTTGTACCATAGGCTCGACCGATGAAAGCGCTAACCACAGCTGGATAAATGACAAAATATGTTCGGACGACATCACACTGATTGCTTCGGATATCACAATCGGCGACGGTGTAAAGATTGCCAGAAATTCAATGGTAACGGAAAGCATTTCCGAATAGTCCGATATTATTAATGCGAAAGGGTTGAAAATTATGAAGAACGATATGATGGGCATTATATTTGCCGAAAACCCCGAGGCGGGTATGGGCGAGCTTACGTCGGTGCGTTCGCTTGCTGCCGTTCCGTTCGGCGGAAGATACAGAATAATAGATTTTATCCTATCCAATATGGTAAACTCATCTATAATTAACGTGGGAATAACAACGCCGTATAATTATCAGTCGCTCAGCGACCACTTAGGCACGGGAAAGCCGTGGGATATTGACAGAAAGGGCAACGGCCTTTTCGTCCTTCCGCCCAAGGAGATTCCCGAAGCCGGAGAAATCAGAGGAAACATTGACACAATTATCGGTATTAACCACTATATCACCAAAAGCTCACAGAGCTATGTCGTTGTTTCGGACTGTAACACTCTCTGTAACATAAACTTCTCGGACGTTTTAAAGTTCCATCTTGAAAGCGAAGCCGACATAACTATGATATATAATGATGTGGATAAGTTGAAGCCGAGAGAGCTTTCGACAAGAATTCTTCTCGATACCGATGAAAACAACCGTGTGACGGATATAAACGTGTATCCTATGCACCAAAAAACAAATCATTCGTATATGCATATGTTTATCATAAAAAAAGAGCTTTTACTTGAGCTTGCGGGTGACGCGTTTGCACATAACAAGCATTATATATCAAAGGACATATTCCTTCCGAACCTTGATAAGCTTAAAATTATGGGCTATAAGTTTGACGGATATTGCAAGCAGATTGATAATATAAAGTCATTCTTTGATACAAATCTTGAGCTTTTACAGAAGAATGTCAGGGATGAGCTTTTCGGTCTGTTGTCTGATATGCCGATATACACAAAGGTTAAGGATACCGTTCCCACGAAGTATGGGGTCGGTGCAAATGTCAGCAACTCGTTTGTTGCCGACGGCTGTCTTATAGAAGGAACGGTTAAAAACAGCGTTCTTTTCAGAGGTGTCCACGTCGGTAAGGGAGCAACGGTCGAAAACTGTATCGTAATGCAGAATTCAGAAGTTATGGATAATTGTCTTCTTGAAAACGTCATTTTTGACAAGGAGGTTGTTCTCAGAAGCGGAAAGAAACTTGTAGGCCAGGATACCTACCCGATGGTAATAGGTAAAAAGGCCGTTATTTAAAAACTGTATGATAAAATTCAATCACGAAAGGGTGAAGTGTAATGAGCAAAATATTAATGTGTTCATCTGAGGTTGCTCCGTTCGCCAAAACAGGCGGTCTTGGCGATGTTCTCGGCGCTCTGCCGCAGGCCCTCGCGAAGCTCGGCGACGATGTAAGGGTTATTATGCCGAAGTATGGGTGTATCCCCGGCGAGTATGTTGAAAAAATGGAATTCTGTTTCTTCACATATGTGCCGCTCGGTTGGCGCAGGAAATACTGTGGTGTGTTTAAACTTGAAAAGGACGGCGTTACCTATTATTTTATTGACAACGAATATTATTTCGGTGATCCATATCTTTATAAGTGGAATGACCTTGAGAGATTCGCTTTCTTCGACAAGGCGTGCCTTGAAATCCTGCCGCATTTAGAGTTTAAGCCGGACGTAATTCACACCCATGACTGGCAAACGGGAATGATTCCCGTCCTGCTTAACGCCTATTATATAAACAACGAATTCTATAGAGGAACAAAGACCGTATTTACCATTCATAATCTGAGGTACCAGGGTATCTATTCTATGGATATTGTGGCGGACTTTTTCTCGCTCGGTTCCGAATACTTCACGGATGACAAGCTTGAATTTCACGGCTGTGCTAACCTCTTAAAGGGCGGAATTGTTTATTCTGACTATGTCACAACAGTCAGCCCAACCTATGCGGAGGAAATCAAAACCCCGCTCGGCGGTGAAAAGCTTGAGGGCCTGCTTTCGGCAAGGTCGAATTCGCTCTTCGGTATCATAAACGGTATTGATTATAATGTGTATAACCCAAAGACCGACCCTTACCTTTATGAAAACTATGACGCAAAGACAGTTATCGAAAAGAAAAAGCTTAATAAGATTAAGCTCCAGGAACAGTTAAAACTTCCTGTTGACGGCGAAAAGGCTATGGTCGGAATCATATCGCGGCTTGTTGACCAGAAAGGCTTCGACCTGATTGCCGCTGTTATGAATGACCTGATGAACCTTGATATACAGATGGTTGTGGTCGGAACAGGCGAAGCGAGATATGAGGAAATGTTCCGTCAGACCGCGTGGTATAACCCCGAGAAGATGTCTGCGAATATTATGTTCAGTAACGACCTTGCCCACAAGGTGTATGCGGCATCAGACCTCTTCCTTATGCCGTCGATGTTTGAGCCGTGCGGATTAAGTCAGATGATTTCATATGCCTACGGAACGATTCCGATTGTCCGCGAAACGGGCGGACTCAAAGATACTGTTATTCCTTATAACGAGTATACCAAAGAGGGAACAGGCTTCAGCTTCTCGCCGTACAACGGAAACGATATGGTTTATACCCTGCGTATGGCGCTCGGTTTCTATAGCAACAAAGCTGTTTGGAACAAACTTGTCACCAACGCAATGAAACTTGATTTCTCATGGAAGAAGTCTGCAAAGGAATATCAGAATCTTTATAAACAGCTTATAGGATAAAGCAATGAATCGTCTAATGGCTGTCAACAAATCAAATACAAACGCCGCCGCGGTTTAAGCCGCGGTGGCGTTTTGTTCTCAATTCGGATATACAGAACTAATTTTAAAGTTATCGATACATAGGGAAGAAGTCAACACGCGGTTCAAGGAACTTAATCTTATGCTCGGTTTCACCCTCACACATATCAGCGAATGTATCAAAAATTCTGTCCCAGTTCCAGAAGTCTTCGCCGAAGCCGAGGTACTCGCGAAGCATTTCACAGCCCTTAGGCGCTATCGGATGCATAAGCGATACGGCGGTTCTTACCATATGGAAGGTGTCGATTAAAACCTGTCTGCGCATATCGTTGCTATCCTCTTTATCCGCCGCACCGATGTTCTTTGCCCAATACTTATTTGCGTTTCTGATATATTCGTCCATAAGGCTCATCACCTTATGGAATTCAAATTTATACATTGCTCTCTCGTATTTAAGAACGACTTCCTTTGCGCTGTGCAGAACCTCGTCGCTTACCTTGCCGAGCGGCATATTTCCTTCGAAATACTTTTGAGCGGTATAGAAGCAAGACCGTGCAACACGATTGAATACGTTTGAAAGAAGCTTTCCCTCTTTCATTACGGGGTCTGCGTCCTTTTCATCAGCGGCGGGGTTCAGCGGCTTAGGCTGAAAGCTTACGCTTTTAAGTCCGAGGCCCAGGCCCAAAAAGTGCGCGCGAAGATGCTCGGGCATATAATATTCAAACAATTCATCAGCCATCGGAGGTTTAACCGCTCCGCTGCTGCTCGCCTTTTTATTAAGGAACAAAATATGATTATTAGCCACAAGCACAGGCATCTTAAGCTGGCCGTCCTTCGGTCTTGCGGTCAATCCGTCTTTCCCTTGCGTTGCCATAAACAGCGCCGGCTCGGCTATCCCATAGAAATAGATGTTATCCTGACCGATGAACTGATAGATTCCCGCCGTGTCATCACACCAATACTTTTTCCATTCATCGTCGGGCTTTCCGATGCTCTTAAGATATGCCTTCGTAAACGAAATCGGCGCCCAGAGTGATTCCGGCCAAACCCATATGGTGAGACCCTTCTCGCCGTCAATGACGGGCGCGGGAACCCCCCAATCGATGTTTCCTGTCAGTCTGAACGGAACAAGCGTCTTTCCGGCACGGAAACGGATTCCGTTCTCGTTGAGAACGGCTCTTGCCTTGTCGCGGTCTGAAAGGTCCTTAAACTCAAGCGAAAACGATGTCTTGTTTGCCGCTGAGTCAAGCTTATGCGGCGGCATCTGTCCTTTTATCTTCTCATAATCCTCGGAAAATTCGTTCTTGATATACACAAGCGGCGGAGTCATAAACTCACGGATTGTATTCGCCACAAGCGGACGGACATTCTCTTTTTTTGAAATATCGTCAACAAAGTCCTCAAGCAATTCTTTAAATTTAGTAAGGTCAATGTACCAGTTCGCCACATCACGCATTTCCGGAGTGTCACCCGTCAGCGTACTCTTCGGGTCGATTAATTCCTCAGGCATATACTGATGCCCCATCGAACATTCATCGGCATATCCCTTGTCAGAGGTACAATTCTCAACCGGACACTTACCCACAACCTGTCGGCCGTTTAGGAACTGACCCGCCTTAACATCATAGAACTGAGAGGTCACCATCTTTTCAAGCCAGCCGTTTTCGTACCAAAGCTCCATAAGCTCACGGCTGAACTCCTTATGCACCTCAGAGGTCTCACCGAGTCCCGATGCGCCGAAGAGATTCAGGCTGATTTCGTACGCGTCAAGCGTCTCTTTCTGACTTTCGTGATTCTCCCTTACAAAATCTTCGATTGTTCCGGTATAGCCGTTTTCGCAAAGCTTTCGATAGCTCTCAGCGATAGGCGAACCATAGCAATCCGTTCCGGAGACGAATATCACGTTTTCCGCACCGATTCTGTCTCTCAGGAACCTTGCCGTTGCGTCTGCCTGAACAAATACACCGCCGATATGCCCAAAGTGAAGCTTTTTGTTGCCGTATGGCATACCGCCCGTAATAACGGCACGCTTCGGGAACTCAGGTCTTTCCATATCAAATATGCTCGGCTTTTCCTTGCGGTAATTCTTGTTTTCCATATACATACACTCCTTTATCTTGCTGCCAGAACGCGGCGGCGCATTGCGTCCTCGCCGATTATATGACAGATTTCCCACAAATCGGGCGAGTTCGTCCTGCCGGTGATTGCAACGCGGATAACGTTGCTGACATCTGTTATGCTTCCCTTATACATATCGGGGTTCTTTTTAAAGTCCTTCGGCTTAACGGCATAACCCATATCGGCTGTGATTTCACGTATCTTGTTAAACCAAGCCGAATTATCGTCCGAGTGGTCATACCCCTTAAGGTATCTGTCGATAATCTCGGCGCGATCCTCCGCACTGACATTTTCGGGGAAGGGCGCCTCCTGTTTTAAACTCTCATCATAATAGATTGACAAAAATTCTCTTGCCTGCTTCCAGTTTGTCAAATCCTTTCTGGGTCTTGCCGCATCTCTTCCTACGTTTATCGCCTTACAGGTCAGCTCCTTGTCGCGTGTGAACAGGGCATAAAATTCGGGGTCATATTCTTTAAGCCAATCCGACATCTTTTCATAAATATCATCGGGCGACATCTTAAATATAATCTCTCGGCTTATATCATCAAACTTCATTATATCAAAAAGAGCGCCGGAATTACTCATTTTTTCAAGGGTAAACTTAAAATCGTCAATACTGCTGTCGGGATGCTCAGCACGCCATTCTTCAAAGTTAGAATTTAAAACCGTCATAAGGTATTCCCATACAGCAGCGGTGAGATATCCTTCCGCACGGTAATAGCCGAGTCCCAATTCCGGATCCTTACGTTTTGAAAGCTTACGCTTTGTCTCGCCGTCCATCTTCATAAGGACGGGGGTGTGACAATAAATCGGGCGTTTCCAGCCAAAGGTATCAAAAAGCTGGGCATGAATCGGAAGGGTCGACAGCCATTCCTCACCGCGTGCCACGTGCGTCGTGCGCATAAGATGGTCATCTATAACATGAGCGAAGTGATAGGTCGGAATCCCGTCGGATTTAAGAAGAACAAAATCCTGATAGTTTTCCTGAAGCTTAAGCATACCGCGGATTCCGTCAAAAACCTCGACCGTATTGTTAATATCGCCGCTTGAACGGAATCTGAGAACATATTCCTCTCCCGCATCGATTCTCGACTTCACCTCGTCATAGTCGAGGCCGCGGCAGACCGCCCACTCGCCGTAATAACCAAAGTTAAGTTTCTTTGAGATTTGTTCCTCACGCATCTTAGTCAGCTTTTCCTCGCTGCAGAAGCAGGGATATGCAAGTCCCCTCCGCACCAATTCTTTCGCAAAGCACTGATAGATTTCCTTGCGGAGACGCTGACGGTACGGGCCGTAGTTTCCCTTTTGGCCGTCATTCTCGGTCACACCTTCATCAAAGTGAATTCCGAAGTAATTCATCGATGACAGCACCAGTTCAACTGCACCCTCAACCTCACGCTTTGCATCAGTGTCCTCAACCCTGAGATAGAATACTCCGCCGCTCTGGTGAGCAAGACGTTCGCCGATGATTGCATTATACAGATTTCCCAAATGAACGAAACCCGTCGGACTCGGTCCTATACGGGTAACCTTTGCGCCCTCGGGCAGGTCGCGCTCGGGATACAGTTCTTCATAATATTCAGGTGTTTTGTCAATATGCGGAAAAAGAAGCTCCGCCAGTTTATTGTTATCCATTACTTATCCTCCGGTAAATTATTCTAAAATTCACATAGCTATTACTATTATAACATTATCATTTAATTTTACACTTTTTTTGTCAAAAAGTCAAGCATCGGCGGCGTTTAATACAAAAAAATCAGAGGACGCGGTAAATAAACCGCGTCCTCTGATAAAATTTTAGAATAATCCCGGAATATTCAGTCCGCCGGTTATTGAGCCGAGCTGTGACGTGCTGTCTTCCTCAATTTGGCGTAAGCCCTCGTTTACCGCCGCGATAATTAAATCCTGAAGCATCTCTACGTCATCCGCGTCAACAACCTCGGGCGAAATCGTTACCTCTTTAAGCTCACGTTTTCCGTCAAATACCACCTTTACCGCTCCGCCGCCGGAAGCCGATTCATATGTTTTATTCTCAAGCTCCTCCTGCATCTTCATCATCTGCTCCTGCATTTTCTGAGCCTGCTTAATCATATGATTCATATTTGCTCCGCCGCCCATTCCGCGCGGAAATCCACCCTTTGCCATCTTAAATCATTTCCTTTCTGTTAATATCTTAAAAATAATTATTTTACGGTAGAATTACCGAATTTTCTGCTATCTCTAAGGCGTAATCGCCGTTTCTCAAAATATCCGCAAGTTCATAAGAATCTCTCGGCATCACTTTTGTCCTGAGTGCGGCCATTCCCTCGCCGCCGTCATGGTGAAAGTCAGACCCCGCCGTCATAATTTTAATATTATTGTCCTTAGCAAACTTCACCGTCTTACCTATTCTCGAATTATGACCGTTGTGCATATTAAAGGTCTCTATTCCGTCAACATACATAGGGTCAATATCCTCCATATTATCTCTGAATCGGTGCGCCTGAATAAGCAATATTCCTTTAAGCCTGTCCGAATTCCGGAATTCGGCGATTCCGTAAGGGAGCCTGTCATAAATTTCAAGCAATGTATCCTCATCTATCCCATACGCAAGATAGTCATTCTGATTTTCGGAAAATCTTAGCTCTGCCCCCAAAATCACATTGACCCCGTACTTTTTCCCCGCTTCTTCAGCGGCATAAAAGTCGCTCATATACCATTCTACAAACTCCTCTGCCGTCGGCTCTTTTGAAAAGCGTTCAAATCTGTACTGATAGGTAAAATGATTGGTTATCGCAATAGCGTTATAGCCGATTTTCGCATAGCGTCTGATTACCTCGTCGGGGGCAAAGTCCCCGCACGAACTGACCGGTGACGTATGTGCATGAAGTTCTGTTCTGAACTTATACTTTTCCAAAATAAACTTTTTCATCTGACCTGACTCTGTATCCACAATCCGTCATCTCCTAAACTATATCTATTTTATCACCGAATATCTCTTTTTTTGCCGCTAAATCGTTTATTGAGGGCGAAGCCTCACCCTCCGCCGGGCGGTCTGTCCTCTCGCCCTTTACATACACTTTTGTCCTAAGATTCATCCCCGACACACGGCTAAACAGCTTAGAAAGATATTCAATCCCTTTCGGTGTGCCGATTCGGTTATAGGCGACCTTTCCCGCGACTTCAATTTCAATTATATCACCCTTAACCCGGGCATCGGCGTTATATAAAAATGCATAAAGCGACTTGCTTTCCTTTTTTATCTCGTTTAAGGCGTCAGCCCAGAATACACATTCCTCGCCCTCGGACGCATCCTCCGTTTCGGCCGCCGCAGGCCCGGCTTCCTCGGCAGTTGTTTTATTCTGTGTTCCCTGCGGCAATTTCTCGGAACTCTCAGCCGGCTGTTTAAAATAGGCTGTTCCACTCTGAAGATTTGCGACAGCGGTTTCAAGCTTTTCGATTCTCGCGAGCAGGGCGTCGGTATCCGTACTGTAACTCGGGTTACACAGCTTAACCATTGCCGTCTCAACGGCAATCTTCGGCTTTGAAAGCCACTTCGCCTGAGACAGGCTGTCGCTCAGTGCCTTTATTGAATATAAAATTCTCTCCGCCGAAAGCTTTTCTGCCTGGGCGGAATATTTTTGAGCCGCCTGTTCAGTCTTTTCAAGCATCGACGCGGGGCTATCCGTTGTCTTGCAGATCAGCAGGCACCTGAAATGCTCAATCAGATTTTCTAAGAGGAATTGTGCCTCCTTGCCCGCATTCAAAACCTCGCCGGCGGTCATCAGCGCATCTTTGGCATTATTTTCGGCAACCGCCGAAACTATGTCGAAAAGTTTTTCGCTTCCGATAATTCCGGTAATCTCACCCACTCGCCGGGTCGTAAGCTTTTCATCTCCGAAAGCCGCACAGCGGTCAAGCGTGCTTATCGCGTCTCTCATCGAGCCGTCGCCGATCTCGGCTATCAGTTCAACCGCATCGGGGGTAATATCGATTTTTTCGGCTTCTGTTATCCTGGTAAGTCTTTTTACTATATCATCGACACCTATCCGCCTGAAATCAAAGCGCTGACACCTTGAAAGCACTGTCGGCGGAATCTTGTTCGGGTCGGTTGTTGCCAAAATAAATATCGTATGCGCAGGCGGTTCTTCAAGCGTTTTAAGCAGGGCGTTAAACGCCTCTGTCGTAAGCATATGAACCTCATCGATTATATAAACCTTATACTTACATCCGACCGGAGTATATATAACCTCCTCACGGATTTCGCGGATGCTTTCAACGCCGCGGTTACTCGCCGCGTCCATCTCGTATACATCGAGAATTGTTCCGTTTAAAATACCTCTGCAGGTCGGGCATTCGTTACAGGGCTCACCGTCTGTCGGGTTCTCACAGTTCACCGCTCGTGAGAAAATCTTTGCCGTTGAGGTCTTTCCCGTTCCCCTCGTACCGCAGAACAGGTAGGCATGAGCGATTCTTCCGCTTGAAACAGCACCGCGAAGAGTGTCGGAAACGTGTTCCTGCCCGACTAAATCCTCAAACCTCATCGGTCTCCATTTTCTGTATAAAGCCTGATACCCGGACATATTAATTCCCGCCTTTAAATACATATTTTCACATAAAAAAGTCATGTGCTTGCCGTCGAAACAGTTCTACCCGCGTTACTTGTACAGTTAACTCAGGTCTGGCTGCCCTACGGCACATCGAAATAACCGCTTATCGCTGCTGCGTTCCCGCCCTGACGAGGTTCACGGGTTCCGATTGCGTAAGACCAGACCGTCAACGCCACTTATACAAGGGCAGACCGGACATCTCTATCCCTAAGGCAAGTTTTCATCCCCTCTGTAGCGGATTGAGGGTTACAAGGCACCGCTAACACCCCGATTTAACATGACTGAATTATTATATCACAATTTTTTGTTATCGTCAACCGATTTTTTAAAAGATTTTGCCGAAAACTAATTCCTGCATCGATTGACAAGCGGCGCTCAATGTGTTATAATGTATAAAAGAATAATTATGTTTGGAGGTCAGTTATATGAAACACGTTAAGACAATCGAAACACGTAACCTTTGCGAAAGCGCAAAGAACGGCGGCTGCGGCGAGTGTCAGACTTCATGCCAGTCGGCTTGCAAGACAAGCTGTGGTATTGCAAATCAGGCTTGTGAAAATAAAGAAAGCAAATAATAAGCTGTCAAAAAAACATAATGCCACCCTAATAATACCGCCATCGAATAAGGCGGCTTTGGGGCGGCATTTTTATCGTGAGGAGATTTCATATGATTCATCAATATAAATTCGGCGAATATAATATAGTTATCGATGTCTGTTCCGGGGCGCTTCATATAGTTGATGACCCTACATATGACATTATTTCTATGTTTGAAGCATCAAACCGCGATACGGTTATCTCCAAAACCGCGGAAAAGTATAAAGATATTTCTCTTGATGAGATTGAAGAATGTTATGCTCAGGTTGCCGGGCTTAAAGAATCGGGCAAGCTTTTTACAGAGGATACATTTGAGCCGATGGCCGGTACGCTAAAGGCAAAGACCTCGGGCGTTGTCAAGGCGCTTTGCCTGCATATCGCCCACACCTGTAACCTTAACTGTTCATACTGCTTCGCGAGCCAGGGCAAGTATCACGGCGAGCGTGCCCTTATGAGCTTTGAGGTCGGAAAGCGGGCGCTTGACTTTCTTATCGAAAATTCGGGAACACGGCGCAATCTTGAGGTGGACTTCTTCGGCGGCGAGCCGCTTATGAATTTTGACGTGGTAAAGAAGCTTGTCGAATATGCTCGAAGTATCGAAAAGGAAAAGAACAAAAACTTTCGCTTTACTCTGACGACAAACGGCGTTCTTGTCGACAAAGACGTGATTGATTTTGCAAACCGCGAGATGAGTAATGTTGTATTAAGCCTCGACGGCCGAAAAGAAGTTCACGACCGCTATAGAGTTGATTATTCCGGTAACGGGAGCTGGGATAAAATCGTGCCTAAGTTTCAGGAATTTGTCAAAGCACGCGGCGGAAAAAATTATTATATGCGCGGAACCTTTACTCACGCAAACCCCGACTTTCTCGAGGACATAAAAACTATGCTTGACCTCGGCTTTACAGAGCTGAGTATGGAGCCGGTTGTTGCGGCAGAGGGTGACCCCGCAGCATTGACCGAAGCGGACAAGCCTATCGTTCTCAAACAATATGAAGAGCTTGCAAGGCTTATGCTGAAACGCGATAAGGAGGGGCGGCCATTCACCTTCTATCACTATATGATTGATTTAAAAGGCGGCCCGTGTATTTATAAGCGAATTTCCGGCTGCGGCTCGGGAACCGAATATATGGCGGTCACCCCATGGGGGGATTTATACCCCTGTCATCAGTTTGTCGGTGACGAAAAATTCAAGCTCGGCGATATTTGGAAGGGCGTTGACAACACCGCCGTTCAAAACGAATTTGCCTCATGTAACGTATACGCAAGAGAGGATTGCCGCGACTGTTGGGCAAAGCTCTATTGCTCGGGCGGCTGTGCCGCAAACGCATATCACTCAACCGGCTCTGTCAGAGGTATCTATAAGTATGGATGCGACCTCTTCCGCAAGAGAATGGAATGTGCGATAGCTGTTGCTGTCGCAAGAGAGCTGGGTGACGCGGAATGAATACCCCTATATGCGATTTTGTAAAAAACTATTCAAAGGCTCATCCGACGCGCCTTCATATGCCCGGGCATAAGGGTGTTCCGCTTTTGGGCTTTGAGCCGCTTGACATAACCGAGGTAGACGGTGCCGATGAGCTTTTCGCACCGGCCGGAATCATTGCCGAAAGCGAAGCGTGCGCGTCCGAAATATTCGGCGCGCACACTTTATATTCCGCGGCGGGTTCCACCCTTTGTATTCAGACGATGCTTCAACTCTTGGCATCATACGCCGTATTAAAGGGCGAAAGACCGCGGATTCTCGCCGTCAGGAATGCCCACAGGGCATTCATAAACACCTGTGCCCTTCTCGATATAGATATTGACTGGCTCTTCCCGGCAGGCGGAACATATCATAGCTGCGTAATTACCCCCGATGAGGTTGAAGCCGCTGTATCGGCCTGCCGCCCGACCGCGGTATATCTGACAAGCCCCGACTATACGGGGTGCATCACCGATATAGCCGGCATAGCCGAAGTTTGCCGCAGGAACAAAATTCTTCTTGCGGTTGACAATGCGCACGGTGCATACCTCAAATTCCTTCGGAAATCGCTTCACCCAATCGACCTCGGCGCCGATATATGCTGTGACTCGACACACAAAACACTTCCCGTTATTACCGGAGGTGCATATCTTCACATTTCACACAACGCCCCAAGTCTGCTCACACAGCGGGCAAAGGCGGCAATGTCTCTGTTTGGCTCAAGCAGTCCGTCTTATCTCATACTGCAATCGCTTGACGCGGTAAACGGATATATCGATAAATATAAAACCGCTCTCGCCGATTTTATACCCAAAGCCAAACGGCTGAAATTAATTATTGAAGAACACGGAATCGAAACCTTTGGCGATGAACCGCTTAAAATCACGATTAAACCGAAAAGCTTCGGCTATACGGGCATTGAAATTGCAAAGCTTCTAATGTCAAACGGTATCTACCCCGAGTTTTATGACCCTGATTTCGTTGTACTTATGCTTTCGCCGCAAAACAGCAAGGCCGACCTCAACAAGGCGGGTGATGTCCTATGCTCACTCACACAGAGGGAGGGTATTAAAACCACTCCTCCGCCCGTTCCGAAGCCGAAACATATTCTTTCGCCGAGAGATGTTATTTTCAGAGAAACAGAGGTTATTCCGATAGATGAATGTCTCGGCCGCGTCTGTGCTTTGTCGGTAATAAGCTGTCCTCCTGCGATTCCTCTCTCGGTCTGCGGTGAGGTAATAGACTCTTCGGTTATTGAAAGCCTTAGGTATTACGGCATAACAAAATGCACGGTTTGTAAGGGAATTTAAAGAACCGCAGGCTGTCACAATTTTTTTATTCAGCGAAGGCCGGCGGTTAAACGGTCTCAGTAAATAAATCAATACCCGGCAATTCAATAAATATTTTATTATTCCGCCCTTGACAAACGTGTCTAAAAGTTCTATAATATAGTTAGCTAAAGCTAACTATATTATGTGATAAGGAGAGATTTTTATGTCTACTGTTATAATTTGTATTGTTATCGCGGTTATCTGTGCATATGCGGTGTTCAGCTATGCAAAGAAGATCAAGGGCGGATGCTGCGGCGGCGGTGGCGGCGATATACGTATCAAACCCGATGATACAAACACATCTCACTATCCGTATATGGCTATTGTCCACATAGACGGTATGACCTGTTCTCACTGTAAAATGAGGGTCGAAAATGCTTTTAATAATATTGACGGATGCTATGCAAAGGTAAACCTAAAGAAGAACCTCGCCGAGGTTCTGTCAAAGCATCCGATAGACAATGAATCATTAAGAAAGACTGTTGAAAGAGCCGGCTATACATTCATAAAAGCCGAAATCGAAAAATAGATTAAAGACTTTTAAGGCGCATAACATCGCGCATTTCGTATGCTGTTCTTCTTAAAGACTCTGCCGTCCCGATATATTCGCCGTATTTATGAAGTTCCATCTGAAGTTCAATTGAAAGTGACATAAAAAACATCCGGCAGCTATGACTTTTGTTTATCAGCTGAGTTAAATTTTGATATTTCATAGTGAATCTCCGCCCTATGCAAGTTTTTATTTTATTATTTGCATAGAGCGGAATTTTTATAAGCACTTGACATTTATTTTAAAATCGTTATAATAGGTACAAACGCTAAATTTTGTTAATGCAAAAAAGATGTGGGAGGAATAAAATATGTATGCAAGCTTCGGAACGGCGGGAAGCTGTGAAGCGTTTTATGATGCGGGTGGCAAATCCGCTCTTGAAATGCCGAAATGGCTCAGCGAGCATAATCTTGACTGTTTTGAATATCAATGCGGCAGGGGTGTAAAAATTTCTGATGATGCGGCTCGGCTTCTCGGGGAGAGAGCAGAGGAATTCGGCATTGCGCTTTCGATTCACGCCCCTTATTATATAAGCTTATCCTCGACCGATGAACAGAAACGAAAAAACAGCGTGGAATATATCCTACAGACGCTTCATGCCGCAAGGTGTATGAACGCCGACAGAATTGTTGTGCATTCAGGTTCGTGCGGAAGCATCACCCGCCGCGAGGCGTTATCTCTCGCCTCAGACACACTGAGGGCGGCAATCTCCGCCGCCGATGAACATGGCTTTGGGGATATTCATATCTGTCCGGAGACAATGGGAAAGGTAAAACAGCTCGGAAGTGTTGACGAGGTTATAAAGCTCTGTCAGATAGATGAAAGGCTGATTCCGACTATGGACTTCGGCCACATCAACGCGATGACCCTCGGCGGTCTCAAAGATAAAGCCGATTTTGAGGCGGTTTTTGATGCGATAGGAAATAAACTCGGAAGTGAAAGGGCGTCAAGCTTTCACATTCATTACAGCAGGATTGAATACACCAACGCCGGGGAAAAGAAGCATCACACATACGCAGAGACCGAGTTTGAGCCCGAGTTTGAACCTATCGCCGAAATCATGGCAGAGCGCGGAGCGACTCCGCGGATAATCTGTGAAACCGCGGGGACCCAGACGAAGGACGCTCAAGAACTTAAAAAAATATATATGAATCTGATTGAACGGGAGCGGTGATTTTTATGTGGAGAAAGCTTAACGATATATTAAAAGAGGTTGACGCAGTAATGATTACCTCGGCACCGAATCTGCGTTATTTCAGCGGATTTGCCGGCGGCGAAGGCGTCTGTGTTATAGGAAGCGGCTTTAAGTTTTTATTTGTGGATTCGAGGTATACTGTCGCGGCGGTAAACGAGGCCCCTGAATTTGAGGTTATTGAATTCCGCGGCGGAAAGCTGTGTGATGAAATTAATTCGCGGCTTAAATCCCGGTCGGTCACTAAGCTCGGCTTTGAAAACGGTGAAATGACCGTCTTTGAATACGATGTATACCGCGAAAAACTTTCCGGGATAGAATTTGTCGGTCTCGGGTCACGGCTCACCGAGCTTCGTATGATAAAGACCAATGCCGAAATCGAACTTATGAAAACCGCTGAGGGCATAGGCGACGCAGCGTTTTCCGAGGTTCTTCCGATGATAAAGGCGGGTGTGGCGGAATGTGAAATCGCCGCCGAGCTTGAATATCGGATGCGGCGGCACGGCGCTGACAAAACCTCGTTTGACACCATAGTTGTTTCGGGTATAAAATCAAGTATGCCGCACGGAATCCCGAGCGATAAAAGGCTCGAACGCGGCGACTTTGTAACTATGGATTTTGGCTGTGTATACAAAGGCTATTGCTCGGATATGACAAGAACGGTTGTCATCGAAAAGGCCGATGACGAACAGATTAAGATATATAACACCGTGCTTTCCGCCCAGCTTAAGGGCCTTGAAACAATCAGAGCGGGCATAAAGGGCAAGGATGCCGACCGTGCCGCACGGGATATTATCTCCGGCGCGGGGTACGGCAGGTGTTTCGGCCATTCCCTCGGTCACGGCGTTGGGCTTGTTATACATGAGCTTCCGAATCTCTCGCCCGCGTCTGAAATTACGCTTTGTGAAAATATGATTGTCACCTGTGAGCCCGGAATTTATGTTGAGGGCTTCGGCGGTGTCAGAATTGAGGATATGGTTGCCGTTACAAAAAACGGTGTAGAAAACCTTGCCTCATCCCCCAAAGAACTAATAATATGCGGATAAACCGTTTTATATTGAATTAACACATTATCGGGAAAACGCATATGATTTAATAGAATTAACAGAAAATATTTAATGGAGTTTATTATGAGTTTTAAAAATGGTTATTCACACACTATCCACGCGTGTTATGTTGCTTATATAACACAGGCCATTGCGGCGAACTATGTGCCGCTGTTGTTTATAACCTTTCAGCACACCTATTCCGTCTCGCTGGCGCAAATAAGCATACTTATCGCGGTCACCTTTATTATTCAAATGTTTGTCGATGTAATTTCGACAAGCTTTGTTGACAAAATCGGCAGAAGAGTCTGTGTTGTTGCCGCACATCTTATGGCGGCGGCAGGATTTATTATGCTGGGAACGCTTCCCGACCTATTTAGGAATCCGTTTTACGGGATTCTGACAGCTTGCTTTTTCTATTCAATAGGAAGCGGACTGATTGAAGTTCTCGTAAGTCCGCTTGTGGAATCGTGTCCGACCGACCATAAAGCGTCGGCAATGGCGCTTTTACACTCCTTCTTCAGTTGGGGAACAGTCCTGGTAGTCCTTCTATCCACGCTTTTCTTCAATATTTTCGGGATAGGAAACTGGCGGATACTCACCATGCTGTGGGCTGTTCTTCCCCTGGTAACGGCATTCCTCTTCACCCAGGTTCCGATTAACTCCTCCGACGAAACGGTGGGCGGCGGTATGACAGCTCTTTTCCGCCACAAGATTATATGGCCGCTTATTTTAATGATGATTGCCGGCGGTGCGTCTGAGGTTGCTATGAGCCAATGGGCGTCTGCCTTTGCCGAAAGCGGCCTGCACGTATCAAAAACCATGGGTGACCTTATGGGGCCGTGTATGTTCGCAATCCTTATGGGAATAGGCAGGACTTTTTATTCGGGTCTTGTCAAGCGTTTTGACCTCGTCAGATATATGATTATCTGTGCCGTGCTCTGTGTAATAACATACCTTACAGCGGCGCTGTCACATAATTCGGTCGTGGCTCTGGCGGGCTGCGCCGCAACAGGTTTCTGTGTCGGTGTATTCTGGCCGGGAACATACAGCTATGCTGCCCGGATTATTCCGACAGGAGGAACCGCTATGTTCGGAATCCTTGCATTCGCCGGCGACATCGGCTGCACTGTCGGCCCCGGCCTTGTCGGAGCGGTATCCGGCGCCTTTGACAACAATCTGAAATTCGGATTGCTCGCCGCCGTGGTCTATCCCTTAATTATGATAGCCGCCGCAGGGTTTATTATGATTATAACAAAAAAGGGTGCCGACACAGTAAAAAAGGATGCAAAATAAAAAATTCGGTGTGATTTTGCTCTTAAAAAAGGATATTTAGAATTTGCGGCGAATATAAAAAGGATGGATAAAAACAAATAAGGCTGAAAAATCAGCCTTGACAATATACTACTGATAGGAGATAAAACTATGCCTGAAGGAATTTTTGACGAAAGCAAGCTAAAAATTATTCCCGTCGAGCTTAACAGCGAGATGAAAAAATCTTATATAGATTATGCGATGTCGGTTATTGTCGGCCGTGCACTTCCCGATGTCCGCGACGGTCTGAAGCCTGTTCACAGAAGAATACTCTATGCGATGTACGAGGACGGCTTCACCCCGGATAAGGAATACCGAAAGTGTGCCACCACCGTAGGTAACGTTCTGGGTAGGTATCATCCGCACGGTGACGCGTCTGTATATGACGCACTTGTCCGTATGGCGCAGGATTTTTCGATGAGATACCCCACCGTTGACGGTCACGGAAACTTCGGTTCGGTTGACGGCGACCCGCCTGCTGCTTACCGTTATACAGAGGCGCGTATGTCAAAGCTGTCTCTTAATATGCTGACGGATATAGAAAAAGACACCGTTGATTTTATGCCGAACTTTGACGAAACAAGGAAGGAACCGGTTGTTCTTCCGTCGCGGATTCCGCACCTGTTGGTAAACGGCTCAAACGGTATCGCGGTAGGTATGGCGACCAATATTCCGCCGCACAACCTCGGCGAGGTTATAAACGGAATCATTGCGCTTATCGACAACCCGGATATAACGATTGACGAGCTGATGGAACACATCCCCGGCCCCGACTTTCCGACCGGCGGTCTCATTATGGGTATGTCTGGTATTCGCGCCGCATATCACACCGGCCGCGGAAAGCTGAGAATCCGCGCAAGAGCCGAGATTCAGGATTGGAAGGAAAACCGCCAGCGCATTGTTGTGACCGAGATTCCTTATATGGTAAATAAGTCGCGTCTGATTGAAAAAATTGCAGAGCTTGTTCATGACAAAAGAGTGGACGGAATCTCTGACCTGCGCGATGAATCTGACCGTGATGGTATGCGGATAGTGATTGAGCTTAAATCAAGCGCAAACGCACAAATCGTTTTAAATCAGCTATATAAATATACACAGCTTGAGGATACCTTTAGCGTAATTATGCTTGCGCTTGTCAATCAGACCGACCCGAAGGTCTTAAACCTCAAGGAGGTTCTCGAACACTATGTTCACTTCCAGGAGAGCGTAATAGTCAGAAGAACCAAGTTCGACAAGGCAAAGGCCGAGGCGAGAGTTCACATCCTCGAAGGCTTAAAAATTGCGCTTGACAACATCGATGAGGTCATCAATGTTATCAGAAGCAGCTATAATGACGCAAAGGAAAAGTTGATGGCACGCTTCGGCCTGACCGATATACAGGCACAGGCAATACTCGATATGCGCCTTGCTCGGCTTGCGGGAATGGAACGCGAGAAGATTGACAAGGAATATAACGAACTGATTGAGCTTATCAAACACCTGACCGAAATTCTCGCAAACGAGAAGATGGTTTTAGACATTATCAAGAAAGAACTTCTCGGAATCCTTGAAAAGTTCAATGATTCAAGAAGGACAGGCATCGAGCCTATTCCCGATGACATAGATATAGAGGATCTCATCGCAGAGGAGGACAATGTAATCACCATCACGCATCACGGCTATGTAAAACGTCTTCCGGTTGACACATACAAGAGCCAGAAACGCGGCGGCCGCGGAATTCTCGGTCTTCAGACCAAGGAAGAGGATTTCGTCAAGACAATGTTTGTATCCTCAACCCATGCGCATATTATGTTCTTCACAAATAAGGGTAAGATGTACCGCATAAAGGCATACGAAATTCCCGAAGCGGGCAGACAGGCAAAGGGCACACCTATCGTCAACATTATTGCGCTTGACCCCGAGGAATCCATTACCGCGGTTATCCCCGTGCGCGAGTACGAGGATAACAGAAGCCTTATTATGTGCACCAGGGCCGGCGTAATCAAAAAGACCGACCTCAAGGAATATGAAAACGCACCTAAGGCGGGTAAGATTGCCATTCGTCTCGATGATGGTGATAAGCTTATCGGTGTAATTATGACATCGGGCGACAGCGACATCTTTGTCGGCTCGGCCGAGGGTAAGGTTATCAGATTCAGCGAAGAGGATGTCAGAAATATGGGCCGTGTTTCGCGCGGTGTCCGTGCTATGAAGCTTTCAGACACCGACTATATCATCGGTATGTGTGCCGAGAAGGACGGCGGCGCCCTTCTGACGGTAAGCGAAAAGGGTTATGGCAAGAAGACCGACCTTTCCGAATACAAACGCCAGGGCAGAGGCGGTAAGGGTATGCTTACCTATCGCATAAGCGAAGAAACCGGTAATGTTTCGGGTATGGGAATAGTCACCCCCGACGATGATCTTATTCTTATCACATCAGAGGGTGTAGTTATTCGTATTGACACCGAAGAAATCAGCACCTACGGCAGGGTGACAAAGGGCGTTCGTCTTGTCAGACTTGCTGATGGCGTTAAGGTTATCAGCGGTGCAAGCGTCCAAAAGGATGACAGCGACAGCGATCAGGACACCGATGCTTCAGCTGACGGAAATGCCGATTCCGATAATTCGGAAATTTCGGAAAATCCGGAGAATTCAGAGAGTTCAGAGAATTCGGAAGTTTCGGAATCAACAGAGGAATAATCCTAAGGTCAAGAGATAAATATGCAAAATAACAAATATGTCGTGCGGTTTTCAATGACCGCACGACTCGCTTTTAATGACTTTAAATCAAAATATGCAGGGTCACTCTTCGGTGCGCTTTGGGCGGCGGCAGAACCGCTGGTTACCGTTTTGGTATATTGGTTTGTGTATACGATTGCCGTCGGCAGTAGTGAAATGCAGGGGATTCCTTATTACCTTTGGCTCTCGGCGGGAATAGCCCCGTGGTTCTTTATTTCCAACGGTCTCCGCGGAGTTACGGCGGTTTTTCGCGATTACTCGTTTCTCGTTAAGAAGATGAGATTTGATAAGGGACTCCTTCCATCGGTCAGAGCCGTATCCGCACTGATTTCGCATCTTATTTTTCTTGCGCTCGTTTTTGTTCTGTGCGTCATAAACGGACTTTCTAAAATAGGAATCATATACGCGTCTATCGGAATTTTAACTGCATATATTTTTGTCAGTACCCTCGGCGGAATTTTGGCTCTCGCCTGTGCGCGCTTTAAGGATATTTCAAATATACTGAACGTGATTTTAAACATCGGGTTTTGGCTTACGCCGATTTTTTGGGATTCGGACAATTTAAGCGGCTCACCGATAATCCGCTTTAATCCCGCCGCGGCTATCGTCAGAGAATACCGTGCCGCGCTGCTTTACGGAAGCCTCCCCGACCCCCGGGACATAATATACTCAGCTGTATTCTGTTTGGTTCTCATTTTTATCGGAAGGCTTTGTATGAGACGGTTTCTTCCGGATACCGCGGACAGACTTTGAAATAATATGCCGCATAATTTCGGCTTTAACTGAATATTATATAATACAAAGATACATAAGAAAGGAATATTACTATGCTTAAAAAAATCGGAATAATTTTAATGTCGGCCCTGTTATGTTCGACACTCCTGTGCGGTTGCTTCGGCAGGGGTTCGGGCAAAAACGAAGAAAACGGTTCCGCCGATCAACAGCCTCAAAAGGTTCAGGTAACAATGGAAAGCGGAGAGTCATTTATAATTCAGACCGAACCGCAGTATGCTCCCGAGACCTGTAAGAACTTTATCAAGCTTGTAAACGATGGGTTTTATAACGGCCTGACCTTCCACCGCGTAATCGATAATTTTGTTGCGCAAGGCGGCGACCCCAAGGGCAACGGAACAGGCGGAAGCAGTGAAAAGATTCACGGCGAATTTGCCAAAAACGGCTTTGAACAAAATACGCTTTCACACACACGCGGCGTTGTGTCAATGGCAAGAAGCAGCGACCCCGACTCGGCATCAAGCCAGTTTTTCATCTGCTATGCGGATGTCACCTCTCTTGACGGCGAATACGCCGCTTTCGGCAAGGTGATTGAAGGAATGGAAACCGTTGACGGCTTTTTGAAAATTCCGCGCGATAAGAACGGTAAGCCCGAAACACCGATTGTAATAAAAGAGATGAAAGTAATAGAATAAGGCAGGCGCTGCTGATAGC
>CAJKNM010000017.1 GCA_905201285.1 uncultured Eubacteriales bacterium
GGCCGCCAGACTGAGCGCCGTTACCGCCGCAAGCATAATTGAAACAAATTTTTTCATAAGTATTACCACCTTTAAATAATATATTGAATTTAATTATTTGCATTTTCGGGAACATTCGCGGAGAAAAAAGCATTTTTCGCGGCTTTTGGGTTTATAAATAAAAACAAAAGCCGCGAACGCTTAAATAGTTAAACGCACGCGACTTTAAATAAGCCCGGATACAGAAAACTACGGATAGCGCTCCACGAGTGTGACAGTATGCAGCATATTCTCCTGCATCCCAATACACAGCTTTAAGGCGATGACTGTGTATTTCGGCGGTAATTCCTTTCGGAACATGTCTGACTGCCTGTCATTTCGACCGTCCTAATGATAAGTACCGCGCCTCTACCTTAGTTGTTAAATTTTAAGTTTATCTTTATGATTTTGAATTATCGCACATTTTGACGAATATGTCAATAGTTTTGAAAAATTTTGTTATTTTTCAACAAAGATTTGAGCCTGTTGGTTTAAAAAATAATGCGTCATTTTTAACAAAATCTCGTGGAGTAACTCCGACTATGCCCGAGAATACTCTGTTAAATGTGCGGACCGAGTCAAATCCCGAAGCAATTGCCGCCCCGGTTACCGTACATTCCCCATGCTTTAAAAGCAGGCAGGCGTGCTCAATGCGCCTCTTTGATATGTACTGACCAAAGGTGGAGTTAAGCCGTTCCTTAAATATGTGAGACAGGTGAGAGCGGCTTATATGAAGAGCCTTAGCGGCATCATCGATAGTGATTGGTTCGGAATAATGCTCGTTACAGTACAAAAGTATATTCTTGACAGTACTTATGTTATACTTATTAAGATCAGTAAATTCGAGCTCTTTAAACAGTATTCCTGTAAGGGCGAGAATTATACCGCGTATTATCTCGTTAGATTCCTCGTGAGAAACTTCGCATTGAGAGTGTAAAAGTTTTATAAGAGTAACAATCTCAGTGTTTACGTTTGACACTACCGGGGAGACAGGAAGCTTCTTTGCAAAAATGCCGCTGAATTCGGGTATAAGCTCGGGCGAAAAAATTAACAGAAAGGCCCTGACATTATCCGAATTTTCATAGCTGTGTATCTGGTTCGGAAAGACGAAGGAAAAGTCACCCGGATTTAAGGGAAATCGCCCGTCTTCGAGAATCAGCTCGGAATAACCGGAAATCATATATACCGCCTCTATATGCTCATGAAGATGGGCCAGGCAGTTAAGATTTTTCGATAAGCTGCACGTTATGGTATTGGCTCTTTGTTCAAAAACGAAGTCCATAGGATTTCCCTCCCTGAATCAGGATATAACTACTGATTTTTATGTATTAAATTATAGCATAAAATTGTATAAATTACAAGATAAATACGTATTTTATAAAAAAATTTTTTATATGGACAAATGTTTCCGTTTGTCAGGTTGACAATTTGTGATTATTCATATATAATAGGAATATTAGGATTGTGAATCTTAAGATAAACACAAAAGAAAGTATAAGTTTTAGGGGGATGTATTAATGCAGACAAGTATTTGGGAAATGCTTGCGATGATTCTATACCTTGTTCTTGTAGTGGGAGTGGGCGTGTATTTCTTCGTAAAGTCAAAAAGCAATGATAATGGTGAGAAAGAATATTTTCTCGGCGGAAGGAATATGGGCGGCTGGGTTGCCGCTCTTTCGGCCGGCGCATCGGATATGAGCGCATGGGTGCTTATGGGTCTGCCCGGCTCGATTTACCTTTTGGGCATAGGTCAGATTTGGATTTCGGTCGGACTTTTAATCGGTACGTTTGCGGCGTGGATTTTTATTGCGCCGAGACTTCGCAGATATTCGATCCGTGCTAATGATTCAATAACGATACCACAGTTTTTGACAAATAGATTTATGTCAAAGAATATTGCTCTTCAGGTTATTTCGGCGATAGTTTTTGCCGTTGTTTATTGCATATACTCGGCATCGAGTATTGTTGCCTGCGGCGATCTTTTCAATACGGTTCTCGGAATCAACAAGAGCGTCGCTATGGTTACGGCTACTGTCGTTATCGTCGTTTATACGTTTTTGGGCGGCTTTAATGCGGTTTGCTGGACGGATTTCTTTCAGGGACTGTTGATGCTTGCGGCACTTATGATTGCACCTATCATTGCGGTGATAACACTTCATTCGCCCGGTTTTGTTGCACCTTCAGCAAATGTGGGAGAGCATTATTACAATATCTTGTCAAGCGGAAGTTTTGATAAAAAGAGTATAGCCGATATTCTCAGCGGCTTGGGTTGGGGACTTGGCTATGCCGGTATGCCACATATACTTATCAGATATATTTCCGTTAAGTCTGAAAAGGAAATGCGGAAGTCTCAGATTGTCGGCTGTGCATGGATACTTATTATACTTATTATGGCATCGGTTGTCGGTATTGTCGGAAGACAGTTCCTCGGCGATTCGCTTGTTGAGAGTAAGAGTCAGTCTCTGGTATTTGTAAAGATGGTAAGAGAAGTGTTTAGGTTTGCTCCGTTCGTTGTCGGGGTATTGCTTTCGGCGATTCTCGCGGCTTCGATGAGTACGGCTGACTCACAGCTTCTCGCTTCATCGTCGGCGTTTGCGTCGGATGTATATAAGCCACTTATCAGAAAGAAGGCTTCTAACAGCGAAATGATGTGGGCGGGCAGAATAATGGTTATAGCAATAGCAATTATTGCCTTCTTCATTGCCAACAATCCTGAGTGTAAGGGAATTATGGCACTGGTTGAATGTGCGTGGGCAGGTTTTGGCTCATCATTCGGTCCGGTAATTATTCTTGCACTTTATTGGAAGAGGTTCACATACTCGGGCGCTGTTGCCGGTATGGTTACAGGCTTCGCCGTTGATGCGGTTTGGTATACGTTTTTATCAGAGTCAACCGGTATTTATGAGATAATTCCGGGATTTATATGCGGAATGCTTGCGGCGATTATTGTATCGCTGATTTCAAAGGCACCGTCTAAGGATGTATGTGACTTATTTGAAGAATCAAAGAAACCTATAGATTAATAATTTTTAGATTAATAATTTTAATAATTACGAAAGGATTTGACTTAAAATGAAAGCATTATTTAATGATGGAGTCGTAAAAGAGATAGAAGATGGTATTTCTGTTGTTCGGCATACCTGTTCTCACGTTCTGGCACAGGCGGTAAAGCGTCTTTATCCGGAAACTAAGCTGGCAATCGGCCCGTCTATCGATAACGGCTTCTATTATGATTTTGACAGAGAGGGCGGCTTCACGCCCGAGGATCTTGAGGCCATTGAAAAAGAGATGAAGAAGATTATCAAAGAGAATCTTAAAATCTCAACCTATACTAAGCCGAGAGCCGAGGCAATTGAATTTATGAAGGAAAAGGACGAGCCGTATAAGGTTGAGCTTATCGAGGACTTGCCTGAGGACGCGTCAATCAGCTTTTATGAGCAAGGCGATTTTGTTGACCTTTGTGCCGGCCCGCATATTCTCTATACAAAGGGAATCAAGGCGTTTAAGCTGACTTCAGTCGCGGGGGCGTACTGGCGCGGTAACGAAAAGAACAAGATGCTTACCAGAATTTACGGAACGGCATTCTTCACAAAGGACGAGCTTGCGAATTATCTCAATATGATTGAAGAGGCAAAGAAGCGCGACCACAGAAAGCTTGGCCGTGAACTCGGAATCTTCACTATGATGGAGGAAGGGCCGGGCTTCCCGTTCTTCCTTCCGAACGGAATGATTCTTAAAAATACGCTTATTGATTACTGGAGAGAGGTTCATACCCGCGAGGGCTATGTCGAGATTTCGACACCTATTATGCTTAATCGTCAGCTGTGGGAAACCTCGGGTCACTGGGATCATTATAAGGAAAATATGTATACAACCGTCATCGATGACACTGACTTTGCCGTTAAGCCTATGAACTGTCCGGGCGGAATGTTGGTTTATAAGTCAGAGCCTCATTCATATCGTGACCTTCCGCTGAGAATCGGCGAACTCGGCCTTGTTCACCGTCACGAGAAGTCGGGTCAGCTTCACGGCCTTATGCGTGTACGCTGTTTCACTCAGGATGATGCACACATCTTTATGACGCCTGAACAGATTCCGTCTGAGATTAAGGGCGTAATAAGCATAATCGACGAGGTTTATAAGCTTTTCGGTTTTAAGTATCATGTTGAGCTTTCAACGCGTCCCGAAGACAGTATGGGAAGCGACGAGGATTGGGAGACAGCTACAAACGGTCTTAAATCCGCTCTTGATGATTTAGGGCTTGACTATGTAATAAACGAGGGAGACGGTGCGTTCTACGGCCCGAAGATTGACTTCCACCTTGAGGATTCGCTCGGAAGAACGTGGCAGTGCGGAACGATTCAGCTTGACTTCCAGCTTCCTATGCGATTTAATGCCGAGTATATGGGTGAGGACGGTGAGAAGCATCAGCCGATTATGATTCACCGTGTTGTATTCGGTTCAATCGAGAGATTTATCGGTATCATAATCGAGCACTTTGCGGGCAAGTTCCCGCTGTGGCTTGCGCCGGTTCAGGTTAAGGTTCTTCCGGTTTCGGAAAAGTCGCATGACTATGCTGTTTCGGTTTATGAAAAGCTCAAACAAGCGGGAATCCGCGTTGAGCTTGACAAGCGCGATGAGAAAATCGGCTATAAGATAAGAGAGGCACAGATGAAGAAGATTCCGTATATGCTGATTCTCGGTGAGAATGAGAGCAGCACGGGAACAATTTCTGTCCGCAGCCGCGACAAGGGTGACCTTGGCGCTTCAAAGCTTGATGAGTTTATCGCTGATATTAAAGAGAAAATTGACACGAAGGGTCAAAAATAATGGGATATAATAAAAAACGGCTGTTTTGCTTTGCAAGCAGCCGTTTTTTGCAACTATTTTGCGGAAACATACAAAAAACACTTGACTTTTTCGTGAAAAATGTGTAAAATTAAAAAGTATACTTCTATCTAAAAATTCATGCTATACATTGATTTTTTGATTCTTTGATTTTTAAGACTTATATTTATTATTGAGACGCTTTTATGCGTCAATAAGTTATAGGAGGTGGAAATAATAATAAGTATTACAGTATTTGTTGTTGTATGTTTGCTTTTGATTGTTGCCGGAGTTGCCGGCACGTTTATGGCCTTTAAATACGGATATTCATACAGAAAGAAATTCGCAGAGCTGAAGATAGGCAGTGCGGAAGAAGAGGCAGAGCGTATCCTTGCAGATGCGGCGGATAAATCAAAAAAATATGCAGACAATGTTAAAAAAGAAAAATTAATTGAAGCAAAAGAGGAAATACATAAGCTCAGAACAGAGCTTGACCGTGAGATTAAAGATCGCAGAAATGATGTTCAAAGACAGGAAAGAAGAGTACAGCAAAAGGAAGATACAATAGATAAAAAGACTCAGCAGATTGAAAAGCGTGAGGAAGAAGTTCATAACAAACTAAGCGATGCCGATAAGATACGCGAAGAAGTTGAAAGAGTTAAAAAACTTCAAATGGCACAGCTTGAAAAGATTGCTGATTTCACCGAATCACAGGCTAAAGATTACCTGTTGAAGCAGGTAGAAGAGACACTTGTCCATGAAAAGGCCGTTCTTATCAAAAACGCGGAAGAACAGGCAAAGGAAGAAGCCGAGCAGAAAGCGCGGAATATTATTACAGGCGCTATTCAGCGCTGTGCGGCTGACCATGTAACTGAGACCACCGTTTCGGTTGTTGCCCTTCCCAATGATGAGATGAAGGGAAGAATTATCGGCCGCGAGGGCAGAAATATTCGCACAATCGAGACCTTGACGGGCGTTGACCTGATTATCGATGACACGCCCGAGGCGGTTATACTTTCGGGCTTTGACCCGGTAAGGCGTGAAATTGCCAGACGTTCGCTCGAAAAGCTTATTGCTGACGGAAGAATTCATCCGGGACGCATCGAAGAAATGGTTGAAAAGTCAACCAAAGAGGTCGACAGCATTATCAAACAAGAGGGCGAACGCGCCATGTTTGAGACGCACGTTCACGGCTTGCACCCTGAGCTTGTCCGCCTTCTCGGAAGGCTTAAATACAGAACAAGCTATGGCCAGAATGTTCTTCAGCACTCTATTGAGGTTTCGCATATTGCCGGTCTTATGGCGGGTGAGCTTGGCGCAGATGTTACGCTGTCTAAGCGTGCGGGACTGCTCCACGATATAGGTAAGGCGGTTGACCATGAGGTTGAAGGGTCGCATGTCACTATCGGCGGCGATATAGCTAAGAAGTATAAGGAAAATGACAAGGTTATTAATGCCATTATGGCCCACCACGGAGATGTAGAACCTAAGACGATAGAAGCGTGCCTGGTTCAGGCAGCTGACGGTATTTCGGCGGCAAGGCCGGGCGCACGCCGCGAGAATCTTGAGTCTTATATCAAGCGGCTTGAAACGCTTGAAGAGATTGCAAATTCGTTTAAGGGAGTTGAACGTTCGTTTGCAATCCAGGCGGGACGTGAGGTTCGTATTATGGTTAAGTCGGATGCGGTAAACGATGACGAGACCGTATTGATGGCGAAGGAAATCGTTAAGAGAATCGAAAACGAGATGGAATATCCGGGACAGATTAAGGTTAATGTCATTCGAGAACTCAGGGCAATTGAGTACGCAAAATAGTTATTTAAGGGGCTGTCTCAAGAATTGAGACGGTCCTTTTTAAAATACTTGAAAAGCAAAATAAGATGTGCTATTATATAGCTAATATAGCACAAATATACGCGATTCGCCCATTTTTCAGCGGCGAAAAGAATAGTAAAGTTATAAGGAGAGTAAATCTGTTATGAAGATTAAAGATATACTTAAAAATGAAGAATTTTCATTGTCGTTTGAGGTTTTTCCGCCTAAGACCGATACCGCTTTTCAGAGCGTAGAGTCGGCTGTTACCGAGATAGCCGCACTCAGACCGGCTTTTATGAGCGTTACATACGGGGCCGGCGGCGGGGCAAGCCGATATACGCTTGATATGGCAAAAACTGTGGAAGAAAAGTCGGGCGTTTCCACCATCGCACACTTGACTTGCGTTTCGTCGACGAAAGAGACTGTCAGACAAAAAATAAAAGAGATGCGTGAATACGGAATAGAAAACGTTTTGGCGCTTCGCGGCGATTTGACTCCTGAGATGGAGAACTCGGACAGAAGCAAGTGGGATTATCGCTATGCGATAGATTTAATACATGAACTCAAAGAGAGCGGCGCCGATTTTTGCATAGGCGGCGCATGTTATCCCGAAGTTCATCCCGAAAGCGTGAATCAAAAGGAGGATATTCGACGGCTTAAAGAGAAGGTTGACGCGGGGTGCGATTTTTTAACAACTCAGATGTTTTTTGACAATAACCTTCTCTATAACTTTTTGTATAAAATACGCGAGGCGGGTATAACCGTTCCGATAGTTGCCGGAATAATGCCGATAACTAAGGCGAATCAGGTCGAAAGAGCGATTAAACTTTCCGGCTCGTTTATGCCTCAGAGGTTTAAGGCGCTGGTCGATAAGTTCGGAATGTACCCCGATGCGATGATGCAGGCGGGAATAGCTTATGCGACCGATCAGATTATCGATTTGTATGCAAACGGAGTGACGAATGTCCACGTTTATTCAATGAATAAACCTGAGGTTGCGCGGTGCATACAGAGTAACCTGTCGAATATTTTAGGAAAGAGCTGACATAAGTGGTATATTTAAAATCATATCCTGAACCTAAATATAATATAAAAGAAATTCTTCGGTATATGGGCTGTCGCAAGGCTGATGACCCGATTGGCGCATTGGTTAATGAATGTATAGCTGAGCTTTCGGACAAGCTGACATATAAGGTGTGTTATACTGAACTTCCGATTCAGCCGACAGATGACGGGGTCGATTTATCGTTTATGCAAACAAACAGCAAGGGGCTTAAAAGGAACCTCTTAGGGTGTGAGAAAATCGTGCTCTTTGCAGCAACGGTGGGACTTGAAATAGACAGGCTGATAGCCAGATACGGGGTGATTTCGCCTGTGAAGTCTGTTGCATTTCAGGCGATAGGGGCGGAAAGAATAGAGAGCCTCTGCGATATGTTTAATGAAGAAGTCAAGTCATGTGCCGCTGCTGAAAATTTATATACAAGGCCGCGGTTCAGCGCCGGTTACGGTGACTTTGAGCTTTCGGCACAGCGTGAGATATTTAAGGTTCTGGATTGCCAGCGAAAGATTGGGCTGACCCTAAACGACAGTTTAATTATGTCGCCATCAAAGTCGGTAACCGCAATAATAGGTATCTCGGATAAACCGAGAGAAAATTGTGCAGAGCATTGCTCCGGCTGCAGCAAAACAGATTGTGAATTCAGGGGAGAATAAGTATGAATATTTTAAGCTATTTAAAGGATAATATTGTTTTTTTGGACGGCGGAATGGGAACCCTTCTTCAAAGCGAGGGACTAAACCCGGGCGAATACCCCGAGTATTGGAATTTTTCACACAGCGATATAATACAAAAAATACATAGAAGCTATTTCGATGCGGGAAGCAATGTTGTCTGCACAAATACCTTCGGGGCGAATCTGTTGAAATTCCCTGAGGAAGAGCTAAAAAAAATTATATCCGCCGCAGTAGAGAACGCAAATGCTGCGCGTGCTTCGGCAGCGGGCAAACAGCCTAAGTTTATCGCCCTTGATATAGGCCCCACGGGAAGGCTTCTTAAACCATACGGAGATTTTGACTTTGAGGACGCGGTAAAGGTTTTTTCAAAAACGGTTCAAATCGGTGCGGAATGCGGTGTTGACCTGATTCTGATTGAGACGATGAACGACAGTTATGAGACAAAGGCGGCGCTTCTTGCAGTAAAGGAAAACTGTGAACTTCCGGTGTTTGTATCGAATGCCTACGGTGAGGACGAAAAGCTTATGACGGGGGCTTCACCTGAGGCGATGTCAGCTATGCTTGAGGGAATGGGTGCAGATGCAATCGGTGTGAACTGTTCTCTCGGCCCGAAACAGCTTTCGGGGGTTGTTAAAAGACTTCTTAAATGCTCGTCTGTGCCTATATTGCTAAAGCCCAATGCCGGACTTCCGAAAAGTGTGGACGGAAGGACAGTCTACGATGTTCTTCCGGATGAGTTCGCCGAGGATGTGGCGGGTCAGATTGCGGACGGGGTGAGAGTTGCCGGAGGCTGCTGCGGAACTACGCCTGAGTACATCCGCACCCTTACCGAAAGGGCAAGCGGAATAAAACCCGTGCCGGTTACCGAAAAGAATATAATGTGTGTGTCATCGTATACACACACGGTTGAGTTCGGAGGGTCACCGGTTCTTATCGGAGAGAGAATCAACCCAACGGGCAAGAAACGGTTTAAACAGGCGCTTAAAGAGAATGACATCGGATATATCCTACAGGAGGGAATCAGCCAGCAGGAGAAGGGAGTACACGTTCTTGACGTGAATGTCGGGCTTCCCGAAATTGACGAAAAGGAGATGCTTAAAACCGCCGTGTGTGAGCTTCAGGCGGTTATTGACCTGCCGCTTCAGATAGATACGACTGATGTCGGCGCTATGGAAGCGGCGCTCAGACGTTATAACGGAAAGGCAATGATTAATTCGGTCAGCGGAAAGGCAGAGGTTATGCGCGAGATATTTCCGCTGGTTAAAAAGTACGGCGGAGTGGTTGTTGCTCTGACCCTTGATGATGACGGAATCCCCGAGACCGCGGAGGGTCGTGTTAAAATCGCCGAGAAGATTTTAAGAACCGCCGCCGAGTACGGAATTTCAAAGAAAAATATCATATTCGACACACTTGCTATGGCGGTAAGCGCCGACCCGACCGCGGCGCTCGCCACGCTTGAGACGCTCAGAATCATAAGAGACCGCCTCGGATGTTATACCTCGCTCGGCGTTTCAAACGTTTCGTTCGGACTTCCGTCAAGAGGTGCGATAAACGGCGAATTCTTCTCTCTTGCGCTTGAAAACGGATTGTCGGCGGCAATAATGAACCCGTATTCGGACGATATGATGAAAACCTATTATTCGTATCGCGCATTAAAGGGGATGGATGAGAACTTCGCTGATTATATAAGTTTTATGTCAAACAGACAAGAAACTGTCTCGGTGACGGCTAAAAGCACGCCCCAAAACACAAGCTCGGCGGAATACGCGTCAGAGCTTCAGAAGGCGGTTGCTCAGGGATTAAAGACAAAGGCGGCGGAGCTGACTAAAAGTCTTCTCGAAACAACAGAGCCGCTTGAAATAGTGAAACAGGATATAATTCCCGCACTCGATAAGGTGGGAATAGGATTTGAGAAAAAGACGGTGTACCTCCCTCAGCTTTTGATGAGTGCCGAAGCGGCGAAAAGCTCATTTGAGATGATAAAGTCACATATGCTGAACCAAAAAGGAAGTATGACGGTTAAGTGTAAGTTTGTTATCGCAACGGTTCACGGCGATATTCACGATATAGGAAAGAATATAGTGAAGCTTCTTCTTGAAAACTATGGCTTTCAGGTTATCGATTTAGGAAAGGACGTTCCGCCCGAGGCGGTTGTTAAAGCGGTTGTTGAAAACAATGCGCCGCTCGCCGGACTGAGTGCACTTATGACCACCACCGTGCCGGCTATGGAGGAAACGATAAAACAGCTTCGTGTCTCCGCACCGTGGTGCAAGGTTGCTGTCGGCGGAGCGGTTATGACCCAGGAATATGCCGACAGCATCGGCGCGGACAAATATTGCCGCGACGCGATGGAAACAGTTCGCTATGCCGAGGAAATAAACGATGCCGCGGAAAAATAAGATTCCGTTATATTGAGGAGTAAATTATGGATAACATCGCAAGATTGATTAAGCTTTATAAACCGTTGGTTAATCCGGGCAATAAGATGACGTTTACCGAGATGTGCAGCTTTTTGGAAGAGAATATGTCAGCCGTAAAAATCGATTTTGATTTGATAAGCGAGATAACCCGAAGAATGATGAAAGTATCAATCGGTCATTATCTAAGAGAAAATAAACCGGACTTATCGTTGGATAAGCTGCAATTTGTTGCCTATGAAATACCGCGCGAAGGCAAAGGCGCGGAATATTACAATTATCCGCATATTTCGCTGAGAGTTGAGGGGCATAACCATAACTCTATCTATGTTGTACTTGAAAAGCATATAGATTACATTCATTGTAACTGCAATAAGCTGTTTTTGGACTTGACAATTAAAAGAGGCGTAAGCGAGTATGATTATGAAAACAATACTATGCGCCTAATAGAGTATTTGTCGCGCATCGAAGCGTTAGAGCAAAAGTGGTATTAGATAAAAGGGTAATTTTTCTTATATTCAGGTTTTTCGACAGTCCGAAGGCGGCGCAGCACGCCGCCTTTTAAAGTAGAATAGACTATTTAACCGTATATCCGCCCTTAATCATAACGATTGCATCGGTTGATGCCTTAAAGCCTCTTCCGTCGGCAACCGGAATTATCAGAAGGTGATTGGAAGGAAGAGGTGTGTTATTAGCGAGGTCGAAGCCTGACGTTGTATCAGAAAGGCCGCCTTTTGCGGTCGCTATGACTGTTCCGCTTCCCATACGCAGGATAAATTCGGTTCCTGCTTCGCCGATTATGCTCTGACCCGCGTTTAAGTTTACCACAACGAAGGTTGAGGGTCTGGCTGTAACCGTTCCGCCGGATGAGGCGATGCCGAGCTGCTGGTCGACATAGGCCTTGATTTCGGGAACGACTTTATCGACTATATAGCTCTTTGTCACAACGGGGTCATCCGTTCCGCCCGGCTCAGAGAACACCGCAAAGCCGCTTACGGCGACCAGTGTGAGGCCGAGAATGATTCCGAATTTAAGCAGTTTACTCTTCTTTGTTTTCATAATTAATGCCCTCCTAAGTATATAATTCAGGTTTAATAATTGTCGTGTTTTCAGGTCAGACCGAAAGAAATTTCCAGGGCCTCGTTTACTCTGTCCATAAGCGAGCCGTCTATATGGCCTATTTTTTCCTTCAATCGCTTTTTGTCAATGGTTCTTATCTGCTCGGCAAGAACGACCGAGTCCTTTGAAAGCCCGAAACCTCCCGCATCGATTTCGATATGGGTCGGCATTTTGGCCTTATTTATCTGAGATGTGATAGCTGTAGCAATAACCGTCGGACTGTAGCGGTTCCCGATATCGTTTTGGATAATTAATACCGGACGGACACCGCCCTGTTCGGAACCGACGACCGGACTTAAATCCGCATAATATATATCTCCTCTTTTTACTATCAAAACATTCACGCTCCGCAAGTTTAGATTGTATCCTTTGCTCTCATCTGCATTATACGCAGCTTGAGGTGTTTTGGTACATAATCATCGGACAACCTGCGGCAACGAACGTGCGATTATGTACGGCCGTCAGAGAATCTTATATATTATTTGTATCTTATATCATTCCGAAGTCGGTGAGTCAAGAAGATAATTGTGCATCTTTTGCTTAATGCCGTTTCGGATATAGATTCTCGGAATTCTCTTGCCTATCATACAAAGGATTTCATAGTTGATAGTCCCCATTTTCTCGGCAAGGCTCTCTACCGGTAATTCTATATTATCGCCTACGCCGAACAAAATGACTTCGTCGCCGATAGCTATAGTATTGACATCTGTGACATCAATCATACATTGATCCATACAAATGTTTCCGACAACATTACACAATTTTCCCCCGGCAATAACCTGAGCCGAGTTGGAAAGCAATCTTGAATATCCATCGGCATATCCGACGGGAACGGTGGCAATTTTGCTTTCGCGGTCGGTGATGAAGCGGCGGCCATAGCTTATGCTTGAGCCTTTTTCGACGGTTTTGACGTTTGTTATCTTCGCCTTAAGAGTCATTGCCGGTTTAAGGTTCAGAATGCTGCAATCAACGAACGGTGACGGACTCAACCCATACAAAATGACGCCGGGACGAACCATATCCAGGTGCATCTGAGGAAAGCGAATAAGCGCGGCGCTGTTTGCGCAATGACGAATCGGAATATTCAGGCCGTTTTCCTTTAATATATCGCATACTCTACAGAATCTGTCGAACTGTAAAAACGTATATTCATCATCATCGTCGTCAGCGACGGAAAAGTGTGTGAATATTCCGTTTATCTCTATATTCGGAAGTTTGGAAATCCTTAAAATTTCCGAAACGGTGTTCCTGCAGGCAGTTTCGTCATCTGCGAAGCGATAGCCGACACGACCCATACCGGTATCGATTTTGATATGTATTTTCGCATGTTTACCGAGGCGGATTGCCGCCTTTGACATTGCCTCGGCAAGCTCATAGTCGAAACAGCCAGGCATTACGTCATAGAATACAAGAGTTTCGGCATCCTCGCATCCCGAGTGGCCGAGAATCAAAATCGGACAGTGAATATAGCACCGCCGAAGCTGTATTGCCTCGTCAAGGCACGCCACAGCGAGGGCGTCAGCACCATTTTCCAAGAGAGTACGCGCAACCTCAAGGTAGCCGTGACCGTATGCGTCTGCCTTGACCACGCCGAGAATTTTCGCCGACGGCGAGACATAGCTTCTTATTGATTTTATATTATTTTCTATTGCATCGAGGTTTATTTCAGCCCATGCTCTGTTATTATGTTTCATTTTTTAAAGACCGACCTTCTGTAATAATTATTTTATTATGTTATTCTGTCAGCGTGCAAGTTCCTTAAGGGTAAGCGGAAGCTTTTCGATTAAATCACTTGCAATAAGCCCGTATTCGCCCTTTTCCTCCGCGGCAATATCCCCCGCGAAACCGTGGATAAACGTGCCGAGAGCCGCTGCATTAAAAGGCGAGAGCTTTTGACCCAAAAGCGATGCAATAACGCCGGTGAGAACATCTCCCATTCCGCCGCTTGCCATTCCGCCGTTGCCGCTGTTGTTGACGTGAACCTCGCCGTCGGGTGCGGCAATAACCGTTTCGTGACCCTTTAAGACAACGTATACGCGATGCCTTGCGGCAAGTTCCGTTGCCGCCGCGGTTCTGTCGCTTTCGATTTCTTTTATTGACTTACCCATAAGCCTTGACATTTCGCCCGGGTGGGGGGTGAGTATGACCGTACACCTGTGCTCTTTAAGAAGACTCATATCCTCAGCCAGAATATTAAGACCGTCTGCGTCAATGACACAGGGGACGGAATTTTGTAAAACGGCGGAAAGGATTTTCTTTGCGCCGGCACTTTTGCCGAGGCCCGGACCTATCGCGCATACATCGCATGAGGTTAGCTTGTCGGAAAGCTTTTCCGCGGCGTCATCTGTCAGTATTTTATCATGGCAGGGGAGGGGATATGTCATAACCTCATCGAGCTTTGCCGCCGCCGTAGGCTGGATACATTCGGGAAGAGCCAGGGTAACAAGGCCGCTTCCGCAGCGCATCGCCGCGCGGGAACACAGACAAGCCGCACCGGCCATACCGTTTGAGCCGGCAATTATAAGCACCCGGCCGCAGTCGCCCTTGTTTATATTCGGGCGGCGTTTGGGAAGCATAGAACGATAGCTTTTAATCATATCCGCGTATCTTCCCATATTATATTCTTCGCCGCATACAACGGCAACGGCACAGTCACCCGAGTGGCTTAAACTTACATCCGCGTTTATCGGCTTTCGCAAAAACAAAATATACGGCTTCCCGAGTTCATCGTGAAGGATTTCAATATCGCGCGGACCGAATCCGCGAAAGCCGCTTCCCATATACTTGGCGAAGGCCTCCTTGGCGGCAAACGCCGCGGCAATACTGCTGAACGGATTTTTCATTCCGTCGAAGTAATGCCTCTCACGCAGGGTGAATACGTGTTTCTTGAAGACTTCAATATTCTTCATCTGTGAAAATCTTGAAATCTCGGTTATGTCAATTCCGGTTTTAATCATATTTATTCTCTTTTCCTGTTTTTGATTCAAAAAAGTTTAGTCTAAGAATACGTTTTGGGGATTCAGGCGGCGGAAGCCGTCCTGAATTCTTTCATCCGGGTTAAAGAGAAGCATATATTTCTTGCTCTCTTTTAAGTATACTACAAAGAATACATCCTCATCTGCGGGAGATGTGCAGGCATATATCTTTTTAATATCGCGGTTTTCGGCATAGTTTTTGTATGCACGGTTTGAGGTTTTCGCCATAATTTCAATCTCGCGGGCGTTGAGGTCGGTAAGCTTTTTTCTGCGGCGTGCAGCGATGATTTTATCCACGTCAAGCGCACCGTTTGTAAAAGCGTATTCATACTCTAAATTTACTGAAATAAGCACATTATAGAGCAGGTATATAAGCCCTACGCAGATAAGCAGCGCGATAGACCCGAAAAACTGAATTCCGAGAAGCATCGGTGTGGCCAAAAGCACAAGCAGAATAGCTAAAACACAGAGTGCAATTTTAAATATATCGCCTGTCGTCCTTTTTCTTTTAACAATTTGTTCAACAAAAACATCCATTATTATAACCCTTTCTGTCTTTAATATAACTTTTATATAATTTTTATGAACCCTTGCGTATAGCAACGGTCGATTTCGGAATCCCTATTCCGTTCCAACCGGACAGGTCAAGCTGACCGCTGTCGTTTGCACCGACGCCGAAGGCGGTTCCGTCAACCGATATGCCTATGCTGTGGCGTTCTCCGGCGGCCGCGGCGGCAATGTTCTTCCATAAATCCGTCATACATTGATTAGAATCGTTTCCGCCGAAGGCTTGTGTATGACCGTCGACCGAGGTTACAATCACGTTGCTTGCTCCGCATGAGATGAAGTATGTGTCCTTGACCTTTGTTGCTTCGGATATTCCGCGGCTGTCATCACCGGCAAAGACTATTCTTCCGTCATATTTAAGACCGACGGTGAAGCCGTTCCCGGCGCAGACCGAAACGATGTCATTCCACTGACTTATATTACATTCGCCATGGGAGTTATCGCCTGTGGCAATAACGGTTCCGTCTATTTTAAGACCGACGGTGTGGGTGTCCCCGGCACTGACCGAAACTATCCCCGACCAATTTTCAACATCGCATTGACCGTAGGTGTTATCACCTGTCGCAACAGCTCTCCCTTGTTTGGTTATCCCTACGGTGTGGCCGCTTCCCGCCGCTATATCCGAGATATTTTTCCATGAGGAAACGCTGCATTGCCCATAGGTGTCATCACCGGTTGCCGTGACGCGTGCGTTACGCATAAGAGCGACCGAATGGTCGCCGCCGGCGGCAAGCTTTGTTACATCACGCCACTTTGAGACATCGCATTGTTTTTTGTTATTATTCCCGGCGGCTAAAACTGTTCCGTCAGACTTTAACGCGAGGGTATGCGCCCTTCCTGCGGCCGTGATACCCGAATACGCCTCTATGATGCTTCGATAGTTCTCTCTGCTTTCAATATAACCGTTAAGCGACTTAAAATACTTGCCGGCATCGTAAAAATCGCGCTGCCTTGCATAACTCATGGCAAGACTCCAGTCAAGCTCTTTCTTTTTATCACCGAAAAAGACATATTGCTCGGCTTTTTCAAGCTCGCCGACCGCGTCCTCGAACTTACCGCTGTTATACAGATTCATCGCCTTTTTATATGCCGCTTCGGAATCCTGATTATATTTTAAGGTATAGACTCCGCCGCATATTGCACCCGAGATAAGAATGAGGGTGAGAAGCCTCGCGATAATACGTTTTTTTCTCTCGGTCGGGTCATGCTTAATAAATTCTCGGATTTCTTCCTCCTCGCGGAAGCGTTGTTTTCGCGCCTCACGCTTTTCCTTTCGGGTTTTGGGCGCTTCAATGAAATCGGCTTGGCCGTTCGGCTCAATCAAGGCCGAGGAATCAAACTTCGCCGTATCATCGCTGACGGTGGGTTCGCTTTGAGTGACCTCAACCGAATCCGGAAAGACGGAATCACTGTGCCAATTTGTGCCGTCCTCTAAAATTGCGTTTCGCACTATTATTGCCGCCGCGGCGGTCATAAGTGAGGGAACCTCAAGCTCGATGCCGCCTTTTTTATACTGAACATCATTTATAGCCGATAGTTTAGACCCATCCGGGCCGTAACAGCATATGTCAAGACGAACGTGTGAAATCGGGCCGTATGCCGCCTTTAATTTTATATGAAGTGAAACGCGCACATTCTCTGAATCCGAAAGCAGTTCACACTTACTAATCCTTACCGGGCAGTCGGTCTCGATGTTATTGAGTTTGTCTATGGCTTGCAAAAGCTCCATTCTTTCACCAACATTTCATATTCTTGTATGAATTTTTAATTATACATAATATATTATAACCTTAAACTCCGAAAATTGCAAGAATGTTATGATATTGTAATGAAAAGTTAATGAAAAGTTCCCAAAACGCGCCTTATTTTTACATTCACGTATAATTTTAGGTGCTTGGCATAATCTATTAATAAAGAATAAACTGCCCAAAGAGGCATCGGAGGTACGAAAATGAGGAAGTTAATGTGTATAAAGAGAATAGCCTGCCTGATAATGGCAATATCTTTAATTTCGGTTACTGGGTATACAGAACCGGCACAGCAGGTCGATACGAATGTTTCGACACAGCTGATAAATGCCAAGTCGGGAATATTAATGGAGGCGTCAACGGGCGAGGTTTTATACGAACAGAACGCAAACGAGAGACTTCAGATTGCCAGTGTGACAAAGGTAATGACAATGCTTCTCATCATGGAAGCGATAGACAGCGGAAAGATTTCGCTTGACGATATGGTAACAACAAGCGAGTATGCCGCGTCTATGGGTGGTTCACAGGTCTTTCTCGAGGTGGGTGAACAGATGAGTGTAAATGATATGTTAAAGGCTATCGCCGTTGCTTCGGGCAACGATGCGGCGGTGGCAATGGCCGAGTTTATCTCGGGCAGCGAGGGAGCGTTTGTGGAGAAGATGAACAAGCGTGCGTCCGAGCTCGGCTGTGAGAATACTCATTTTATCAACTGTAACGGCCTTGACGAAACGCCCGAGCATTACAGCAGCGCCCGCGATGTTGCCCGAATATCACAGGAGCTTTTAAAGCATACAAAAATATTTGACTATACGACTATTTGGATGGACAGCTTAAGAAACGGAAGCTTCGGTCTTTCAAACACAAATAAGCTGATACGTTTTTATAACGGGGCGAACGGACTTAAAACAGGCTCGACAAGCACGGCGAAGTATTGCCTGTCGGCGACCGCACTTCGCGACGGAATGCAGCTTATAGCGGTGATTATCTGTGCCCCGTCCACCAAGGACAGATTCTCGTCAGCATCGGCTCTGCTTGACTATGGGTTCGCCAATTATGAGGTGGCAAGCGATGAGGATTTGAATGTAGCGGTTCCGTATGTTCGGGTTGTCGGCGGAGTGAAGGAACAGATTGCGCCAGAGGTGTCGGGAAGCGGTTTTGTCGTCAAAAAGGGTAACAAGAGCAAACTTGAAACAAGGTTTGAAATGGAAGAGAGCGTTTCCGCACCGGTTGAGGACGGGCAGAAACTGGGTGAAATTATCTATACCATAGACGGCGAAGAGGTTACCCGCCGCGATGTATGTGCGACGGAGCGGGTAGATAAAATAAATGCTGTTCAGATATTTTTGAGATGTCTCGCCGATTGGCTGAAGCTTTAATTTCGACAAAATTTATTCTGATTGATACACGATTGTAATATTCTGACACATAATTGTAATATTTCTTTCGACAAAAATATGTTATAATAAAATATAATGCTATAATTATGCGCATATGGCGTATTAAGATAAATCGAACAGGAGATACAATTATGGCTGGAAAAACCAAGAAAACCAATACAGCTTCCAAAGGAAGGGGAAGCGCCGCAAAAAAGACTGAGGATACACAGAGAACGGCAAGAACCCCGGCGGCAGGAGCCGCCCGGAAAAGAAAAAAGCAGGGGAGCGGAGCAAAAACAAAAACCCTGTCCAACGAGATAAAGGGTATTGTTTTGATTGCCCTCGGAATCTTTTTGGGCTTTGCATTCCTCACCGAGGCAACGGGAACGGTAGGAAGGTTTATAAAAGGCGTATGCTATGGACTTTTCGGAATGTCAATCTCGATAAGCTGTATTTTTATTGTGGCCACCGGAGTTATGGCGTTCTTTGACAAGGAGGGCGAGAAAAACGCTTTTAGGTACGTTCTTTTGTCGCTTCTGATAGTTGTTACCTCGGTTATTGTTCCTATGGCAACGGGACATACACGTTTTAACGAACAGACCGTTATAGGAAACCTGACAGAGCTTTGGCAAAGCGGTCAGAAAAGCATCGGCGGCGGAGTAATCGGCGGCGGCCTGTGCGGATTTTTAAATCTGCTTATCGGCCCTGCGGGAACATGGGTTGTGACGATTGCGGCGGAGATTATTCTTATTATATTATTGACCGAGATTTCGATTGAGAAGATTTTCAGAAGTCTCTGCGGAGCAATAAAACGAAGGAGAGAGGATTTCCGCGATGTTGCGGGAAGTGAGGTTGAATTTGAACTTCCCGAGTATTCAGAGCAGAGCGATGCGGTTAAGCGAAAGCTTTTAAAGCGGCGGAAAAATGAAGAGATAGATATTCCGCTTGATGGGGAGGAAAGAGAAGCGTCTAAAAAAGGCGGGAAGAACGGAAATAACGGAAAGAAGAAGTTCTTTGAGGGATACTTTGGCGGAGACGAGGTTGTGGATGAGACGGCCGCGGCGGAAAAGGAAAAGCCGATGCGGTTTGAGTTCACCGAGGACAGCGGAATTTTGGACGACATTGTACCCGAGAACATCAGCGATGATATAAATGACCTTCCGTTTGATATAGACAGCCTTAAAACAGGGGTTTTGTCCGAGCTTCCAGATGAGGACGGGAACTATGAAAAACCCGTTGAAAACGAGGAGGGAACGGACTTTGAGCCGCCCTCTGAAGCGAAACTTGAGGATGTGCTTGACCCGTTGACTCAGAAGGCGGTCGATGCCGGGGTTCCGCTTGACCGTGCAGTGACGGCGGGCAGGCGAATGGCAACGGAGGAGGCGGAGGAAAACACGCCCGAGGCGGAAATTAAGCGTCAGATAAACGAGTCGGAACAAATAAAACCGAGAAACATACAGTATCGGCTTCCGAGACCCGACCTCCTTGAAATGCCAAAGCCGAGGACAAAGAGCCGAAGTGAGGTAAAGGCTGAGCTTGAAGAAAAGGCGAATCGCCTGCTTGAGACCCTGCATAGCTTTAAGGTCGAGGCGAAGATAGTGAACATCACTCAGGGACCTACGGTTACACGGTTTGAACTCCAGCCCGGAGCGGGAGTGAAGGTGTCGAAGATTACAAACCTTTCGGATGATATTGCGCTGAGCCTTGCCGCATCGGGCGTTCGTATCGAGCCGGTGGCCGGCAAGTCGGTAATAGGTATTGAGATTCCGAATAAGGTCGCGACCCCTGTGCCGATACGAGAGGTAATAACGAGTGAGAATTTCAGAAACTTTAAGTCAAAGACGGCGTTTGCCCTCGGTAAGGACATAAGCGGAAATTGTGTAGTGGCCGACATTGCCGACTTTCCGCACGGACTTATCGCCGGCGCCACCGGTTCGGGTAAGAGTGTATGTATAAACTCACTTATTATAAGCATTTTGTTCAAGGCGAGACCTGACGAGGTTAAAATGATAATGGTTGACCCGAAAATGGTTGAGCTCGGCGTTTATAACGGGATTCCGCACCTTCTGATACCGGTTGTAACCGACCCGAAGCACGCGGCGGGTGCACTGAACTGGGCGGTTGGCGAGATGAAGAACCGTTATAAGCTTTTGAACGAGAACAAGGTCAGAAATTTAAGCGGATATAACGCGCTTATGGGTGAAATCGGCGAGCCCGATGCTAAGCTCCCCGAAATCGTGATTATTATAGACGAGCTTGCCGACTTGATGATGGCGGCGAAGAACGAGGTCGAAGGGGCAATCAACAGCCTTGCCGCGCTTGCGAGAGCGGCGGGAATGTATCTTATCATTGCGACTCAGAGACCGTCTGTAAACGTTGTTACCGGCGTTATTAAAAATAATATACCGACGCGTATCGCCTTTGCCGTTACTTCAAACGTGGACAGTCGAACGATTCTTGACTGTATCGGCGCAGAAAAGCTTTTGGGAAAGGGCGATATGCTCTATAGCCCCCGCGGAGCGGCAAAGCCGATGAGAATTCAGGGAAACTTTGTTTCGGATTCAGAGCGTGAGGCGGTTATTGACTATATAAAAAGTCAGTATGAAGCAAATTATGACGAATCGATTATCGAGAATATAGAGAGGGAGCGCGAGCAGGTTGCCGCCAACACCGAGATTCAGACAGACGGCGAGGATGACCGCGAGAGCGGGCATAAGGATAAACTGTTTTATGAGGCGGTTGAACTTATTTTAGACAACGGCCAGGCATCGGTTGCTATGTTCCAGAGGAAGTTTAAGATGGGTTATCAGCGAGCCGCAAAGCTCATAGACCAGATGGAAAAGTATAAGATAATCGGGCCTTATGAGGGAACAAAACCGAGACAGGTTTTGATAACAAGGCAGGAATTTAACGAGATGCGGATGAATGACCCCGACCAATAACCGAAAAACCGTATCGCAAGAAGCGGAAAAAAGGTGATAAAATCAGTCAAAAACCGCTTTTTTATAAGCAAAATTGCCATAATAGGTTTTTAAAAATTGTGCAATCATACAAAGTTGTATGGAATTTTAAAAAAGTTGTGGAAATTTTTCAGTATTTATAGTAAAATATATGCATTAAATAAATTTTTATTCTAAATTTAAAAGGAGTTTTTTGAAATGAACAAACAGGAATTAATTTCAGTAATTGCTGAGAAGGCTAATCTCACAAAAAAAGATGCTGAGGCTGCTCTTGCTGCATTCACAGGTGCGGTTGAGGATGCACTCAAGGCCGGCGACAAGGTTCAGCTCGTTGGTTTCGGCAGCTTTGAGGTAAGAGAAAGAGCTGCAAGAACAGGCAGAAATCCTCAGACAGGTGCTGAAATGAAAATAGCTGCCGCTAAGGTACCTACCTTCAAAGCCGGCAAGGCATTGAAGGAACTCATCAACAAATAATTAAAGTTGACAGAAAACCGGACAGGCGTATCGCCTGCCCGGTTTTTAAGTTATTTTTTGTACAGTATTCTTATCGCTCCCGCGGCTTCGTCCGCAAAGACAAGGCTTTCGTTTGAAGTGACCTTCATTATCGGATTTTCATTCACAGCGATGTAGCCGCCGTCGATTAATTCAACATCGTCTATCGCATTGAAGTCAAGCGTCCTGAACTTCTCGGTTTTTGGACTGAAAGCGCTTATAACTCCGTTTATTACATTCCAAAAATAGAAGCTGTTGTTTCCGCAGGCCATTTTGCCGGACCTAATTGGAAATTCGGTTTTAAACTCATTCTTTTCTTTAGAAGAAAAGTTATAGGTATAGATGCGGTTATTTTCTTTGTCGAATACAAATAATTTATTTCCGTTTTGTATTACGGCGGATATTATCGGAGAGTTATAAGCCATATTTATTTCGGTATATTCTTTCGTGTCGGGATTGATTAAATAAATATAACCGATATAATTATGACCGTTGGCGCTTGTTGCCGCGACCTGTCCGTTTGGCAGGGAACCCACTATAGAGCAGTATTCAAAGTCTCGTGAGTTGTAATTTTTAAACTCATATTTGGTTATAACTTCACTTAAATCATCGGCGTTAAGAGTTATCCAAAACCTGCCCTCGCCCTCCTGGCCGTCTTCGTTTACCTTAGTGTTAAAATATCCGACAAGCCATACCTTATCCGAGGTTTTGTCATAGTATACCTGCTGTGCCGAAAAGTCTGAGTATCGTGCAACAATGACTTCTTTTTCAATAGTCTTGGTTTCGTATGTATACTCGTCTGCACTGTCGGAACTATTTGTATTCTCGGCCGTATCGCCGCTGACGTTCTCTGCGGACGCTGATTTTGTATAGGATGCTTTTTCGGCTGTTGCGTCCGATGATTTATCGGTATCATCTTTAGAATTATTATCTTTATTTTCTATGTCGTCCGATGAATCGGGGTCATCGGAGGGTTCAGATACTTTTTCGTCCTGCTTTTTGTCGGAAGTATCGGAAGGCTTTTCGGCTTTTGTCTTTATCTGAACCGTTTCTTCACGCGTTTCGGTTTCCTGATACTTAAGCTTTGAAAGACTTGTTATCTTCTTGGCGCTTCCGCCCTTTGACGATACCCTATAAAGTGAATTGTCGCTTCGATTTATATAATAAACATTGTCCCGGCCGTCCGCGGTGAAGTCGGTGAGTGAATTATTTATCGTTGCCTTCGCAAGAGTCTTGACAGCATAGGGTTTTTTGTCCTGCTGAGAGTCATATGCCTGTTTATCGGCGGATTTTGTTTCGCTGTCTGCTTCCTTGCCCGAATTATTTATAACCTCTGAAATATTTTGCGTGTCATCGGCTTTTGAAACATCGGTGGTTTTGTTATCGTTTCCGTATTGGAAGGCGCGCCAGAGCATTGCTGCGGCTTCGGCACGGCTGATTGAGTCCTGACCTCTGAAGGTTCCGTCCTCATACCCTGAAACAAGGCCGCGTTCGACTGCGGCGGCAACATACGGTTTCGCTGATTCTGATATGCTCTCACAATCCGAGAACATAGTTTTAAGCATATTTTGGTCAGCTGATTTTGTGTCATAGCCCTTTAGCTTTACAAGAGCAACGGCTATATCCTCTCTGAGCGCATAGTTGTTCGGACGGAAGTAATTCTCGCCGAACGACTTGTATCCGGTGAGATAGTTCTTGGCCGTTTCAACATAGCTGAAGAACCAGTCATCATACTTGACATCACAGAAGTAAGAGTATTCGGGGTCTTCTAATCTTAAACCTGCCGCACCAACCATAATCTTGGCGAATTCACAGCGTTCGACATAGTTGTCAGGGTAATAGTATCCGTTCGGATAGCCGTTGAGTACGCCTCTTTCCTGCATCTCACCGATAAAATTAAACGCCCAATAGTCCCGCTGAACATCTTGAAATTTAACGTCATATGTGCCCGATGGCTTAGTCTTGTATTCGGCGCCGTATTCGACAGCGGAAACGGGTATGATTGCCGCAGAGATAACGGCCGCGGCTGTAACTAATGATAAGAAACGATTTTTTGTTTTAATACTCATGATTTTTCCTCCATATTTTTTTTAAAATTTTTTATTTTACGAATACTAAATATTCAGCCAAACAATTTAACCACCTCTATTGTCAAATAATGTAAGTTAATTACAACACAAATATGTGACGAATTTTGTCATATTATGGAAAATATTATTTTATAGTACTTAAAAGTACTGTAAAATAATATTAATACATTTTTATGTTAAAGTCAATGAGTACTGATTAATACTAAAAATAAAGGAGCGTGAGGTATATGTATCTTCCAAGACTTCGGGATTTACGCGAGGACAATGATTTAAAACAGACTGATATTGCGGAATTTCTGGGAATCCGCCAGACTGTGTATTCGAGATATGAACGGGGGTTTCAGAATATTCCGCTTGAGCATTTGATACATCTTGCCCAAAAATACGGGGTTTCGACCGATTATATATTGGGGCTTACCAAGAATCCGAAGCCGAATCGGTGATTATGCCGACAGACGGCGGAACCCTATAGTGAATATTCACCAAATGGTTAAATTTTTGTAACTTTTTAAGTGAGGTATTTACTTTTTAACAGTTTTGTTGTATACTTAAACTTGAGTTAATATAGTATGCGGCAGGAAATATAAAAAATTTATGTTTTTGCCGTGATTTTCGGGAAGGTCGGTAAACAGATGAAGAAGAATAAGGGCGGCAAGGCGGCCGCCACCATAAGCATTATGGCGATAATAATTATGGCGGCAAAAGTAATGGGCTTGCTCAGAGAAACGCTTGTGGCAAGGCTCTACGGTCAGGGAATGGAGTCGGATATGATAAATACCGCGACTCAGATTCCGCTTTTGTTTTTTGATATGGTGCTCGGTGTTGCCATATTATCCACGTTTGTCCCCATATTTAATAAATATTTAGAAAAAGACGGCAAGGAAAAGGCAATAAGGTTTGCCGATAACTTTACTTCCATTGTCGGGTTGATTGCAATTATCGCCGCGGTTTTGGGAATGATATTTGCGAAACAGCTTGTTCACGTTATGGTTCCTGGGTACGCCGATGTCCCGGGTAAGACAGAAAAAACAGCTTCGCTTCTTCGCATACTCTTTCCTTCTATTGTATTTACCGCTTGGGCATATGTGGCGGTCGGGGTGCTTCAGTCATTCGGCGAGTTCACCGTTCCCTCGCTTATAAGCGTTGTGTCAAACGGTGTTATGATTGCGTATCTGATTATATTCGGAAACAGACTCGGGCTTGAAGGCGTAGCCGTATCTATGCTTATCGCGTGGGCGCTTCAGCTGTTTGTTCAGA
>CAJKNM010000018.1 GCA_905201285.1 uncultured Eubacteriales bacterium
ATATAACCGCTTGCAAATATGCGGGAATGCCACGGTGTGCCGATATTACAATCGGTGATTTTTGGGGGATTAAAAAAGAGGCATCATTTTTTAAAAATGCAAATCTCGGAATATCGCTTTGCATTGTAAATACACAAAGCGGAAGCCGTTTGTTTGATATGATTAAGCAGAATGTAATATGGGAGCGGCATGATATAAGTGAAACATTAGACAAACAACCGCATTTGTCGTGCAATGAGGAAGGAGTTCCGATTAAGGCTGTCGAGGACGCAAGGCAAATGTATGCAAAAAAAGGATTTATATATATTGCGTCTAAATATGGTGAAAACAGTGTTTGCGGACTTTATCCCAAAGGAGTAAGATTTATCAGACACATCACTAATAAAATATTGAAGAAACGGGATTTAAAACAGAACGGAGAGAGAAATAGTGGTAACTAATCTAAAAAATGAAAGACTGATATTTTTCCTGAAAGGAAAAAAATATCCGTACAAACACCGAAATAAAAGTTTATTGTGCTGGATTTCAATGATAATATTATTAATTTTAACGGCAATGGTGGTTTATGGTCTGATAAAGTATACATACGGTAAGCTTGATATATGCGACTTGTCTGCCAGGACAATATATAAAAACGGTGTTGAACCGATAGAAGACCAAACCTATTTTGAAGAAAAAACCGTTAATACGAACAGTAACGGGGATACAGTTCCCAAGCTGGAGTTAAATAATAAAACTTTAACTCTGAATTCAAATAATATAAACGGAGTACATCTTGCGTGGGTGTATACGGGTAATGAAAGATTTGAGTATGATGGCAACTATCAGTGGAATGAGCTTATCGAAACGGGAAAAAGGTTTAACTACAATACCGGTTACGGATATAGGACAGCATATGACACCAATGAGGTAGAATTATCCGAAAACGGCTGGTATACCGTTTTTGCTATTTGGTATGAAGATGGAAAGAAACTGCATATCGCCAAAAACTTTCATGTCGGAACTATTGAAACAAGCGGTGTCGGAACGGAGTATGAAAAAGAAGCATATGCTACCTGGAAGGATAATAAAAGATATGTTAATTCGGTTCCCGGAGTCAAGAATTTTCTTTTTATCGGCGCTGACCACTGGGACCGCAGTGAATTAACAAAATCTTATTCCGATTATATGGTTCTTGCCACAGTAAACACAAATAATCGGGAGGTTTCTTTTACCACGATACTGAAAGAATCGTATGTTTATATTCCGACAATAGGGTGCGGAAGACTTACAAATGCATATAATTGCGGCGGTGTCGAACTTGTCGTCAGAACGATAGAAGAAAATTACGGACTGAAAATTGACAACTATCTTTTGCTTGACTATAATTATTTTATACAAATGATTAACGTTGTCGGTGGAATTAAAGTTCAAATTGAAAAATATCAGGTGCCGTATATAAACCAATACATAAGTGATTTGGAAAGTGATTACAGATTAACCTCCGATATTGTAAGAACCAAATATCTTGAAGAAAAAAGCGGGGAATTTTTGTTGGATGGAGCGCAAGCTCTTGCATATATACGATATTATAATGAGGGTGACTGGGCAAGAAGCGAACGCTATGACAGGATGATGAAAGGATTTTACAAAAGCGTTCGTAAAACAAGGTTATCCTTAATCGTAAATGATATTTTCCCGTTGTTTACTACGGATTTTAGCTTTGATGAATACAAAGAACTTCTGTATTACTTACCGTTGTATCTGAAATATGATGTCAAGGTGAACAAGCTTCCGGAAGAAAATCGCATTGCGCCTTTTAAGGAGAGCTATAAATACAATGTTCTTTTAAATACGCATACTGAGATAGATACGCTTGTTAATGATATTTTGACCGATAACGGTATTGATTATAAATGGATATGGTGGATTTCACCGATTTTGTTGATCATATATGCCGGTCTTTTAATAGTATCATTGACGGCTGTATGTTATATAGTATTTCGTAAAAGGCGAATTGTATATATAGATCCCATATCCGGTGTAAAAAAATATAAACCAAAAAAATATCGTTGGAACAGCGATGTTCATGTGTATCATCACGATGTCCTCGGAGAATATGACGGCGGTATGTTTATGAATAAGGAAATGACACAAAGGTATAATCGTGAAATAAAAATGCCTATGCATGAGCTTTTGGTATATGTAAAGCTTCCTGTCAATGATGATACGGATTATTCAAAGGAAAAAAATACAACCGCAGTACTTTAAAAATTATGAAAGGAGACGCCTTACAATGAGTTCGAGAACGCAAAAATCGGCGCGTAATATTGCCTTTTCGATTGGCTATCAGTTGGTAACATTGTTTTCAAATTTTTTGATAAAAACCATACTTATAAAAAATCTCGGAATACAATACACGGGTGTCTCGGCGCTCTTTACCGATATTCTGACGGTTTTATCTGTTGCGGAGCTTGGTTTCGGTACGGCTCTTTATCGTCCGCTTTATGAAAAAGATGATATTCAGATTGCAAAACTTATGCGCTTGTATCAAAAGATTTATCGGGTTGTTTTTTCTGTTATCGTTGCCGCCGGGATTGTTTGTTTAATTTTTCTTAAATATATTGTAAATGATGTTCCCGATATAAAAGAAAATATCCATATCATTTTTATATTCTTTATACTTAAAACGGCAGTCTCGTATTTGTTTGTTTATAAAGCAGCACTCATAGAAGCAAACCAGGAAAAATATATAGTTTCTGCAATCGGAATGGCTGTTTGTATACTGACCACAATTTTGGAAGCTGTTACTATAGCGGTATTTAAAAGTTATATCGGCTACCTTACAGTAATGGTAACGATGGTAATTGTACAAAATGTTGTTATTTCATCGGTTGCAAATCATAGGTATCCGATGTTAAAAAGCGAGTGCAACGAAAGCCTCAGCTTGGCTGAACGCAAAGAAATATTTAAAAATGTACGTGCCTTAGCAATTTACAAAATTTCCGGAGCACTTCAAAGAGGCGTAGACAGCGTTATTATATCAGCCATGCTCGGAACCTCGCTTGTGGGTTTTTTATCTTATTATAAGATGATAGTAAATAATGTGGACTCACTCTTCGGTCAGGTATTTGAGGAAATCAAACCAAGCGTGGGAAATCTTGCGGCAAGTGAAACAAGTGAAAGACAATATATTGTTTTTAAAAAGATGTGCTTTCTGTCGTTTGCGATAGGGAATTTTATTGCGGTTTCACTAATAACACTGCTAAATCCGTTCATTGATTTATGGTTGGGAAACAATTATCTGTTAGGAATGGATGTTGTGATTATGCTTGTGGCAGATATATATATAATTACAATGGTACGCCCTTATGAAAGCTTCAGAAACGCAAATGCGCTGTTTGTGCAGGGAAAATACAGACCGGCTGTCATGGTTGTTTTAAACATTGTTTTGTCAATCGGACTGGCAAATAAATGGGGCTTGACAGGTGTATTGTTTGCAACCGTAGTTGCAAGACTGTTGACACACGTATGGTATGATCCTTGGTTGATTTATCGTAAAGTGTTTCATAAACCATTTTCAAATTATATAAAAATAAAAGTGTTATACTTGTTAACCGTGGTTGCAAACTGTGGTTTAGTATACGTAGTATGCAGTATTATCAGTTTTTCTAATCAATGGGTTGAGTTTTGTTTAAAAGCTTTATTGTGCGCATTTATACCCAATATTATTTTAATAACTTTGTTTCGCAATAACAATGAGTTTAAAGCGTTGTATGTATATACTAATAATTTTTTCAAAAGAAAAATAAAATAATAGGTAAAGTGATGAAAAATTTTTGAAATATTAAAAGACAGGGCTAAATGCAAGGTACTATCTAATATTGCGAACCGGTATGGCGAATAGTATGATTACTGAAAAACTTCGGCTGATATGTCAATGGACAAACTGGCGAATTTGTGGTATAATATGAAAATACAAAAGCCGATAATTGCAGTTCGGCAAGTAAAAAGTTTATTGCGAAACAAATATATGTTTTAGGAGGATATTTACACTATGAAAAAAACAAATAATTTGCTCTGCTTTCTTTTGTCTTTTGCGATGCTTGTTTCACTTTTGACACAAGTTGCATTTGCCGAAAGCACTAACATTACAAACGAAGCTAATTTTCTTTCAGCCTTGGCAAACACAGAAACTACTGAAATGAATATTACAGGCAATGTATCTGTTGATGCGTCGGTAGAAAAGAGTATTGACATCAATGTAAAAAGCGGTGCAACACTCACATTGAATTATGACGAGGGTGAAAACGGAATAAGCCGTGTTTGTAATGCAAATATTAAGGTTGAGGACGGCGCTAATGTTATTTTTGAGAATAAGACTTTGAATGATAGTAAAGCAAAACGCTATCTCATAATGAACGGAAGCTTCACATTGGAAAGCGGAGCTTCTGCTAAAATCAACAAGAAATCAAATCCCGTTGGCGGTATATTGTTTCAGGGTGAATTTAAGAACGATGGAACACTTGACTGCGGTACAATGAATACGGGGCAACCTAATTTGTATGTCTATATTAAATTTGGCGTAGATAGCGGAAAAGTTACAAATGGTTATGTGGCATATAATCTTTGCCGGACAACACCGACTGATGAAACCATTTCAAATAAGGCTATCAGAGTTACAGCCATAAACGGAAATGCAAAGGTTGGTGAAACTCTTTCTGCTGAAATTGACGGTTTTGGAGATTCAAGAGAGCTTCCTAAAAATCTTATTACTTGGAATGGAGCAAATTGGGAAGATGCAAACATTTATAATAATACATATACCGTTATCTTTAAGGACGTCGGAAAGAAAATAGGAGCAAAATTTAACGGTGTTGGCACTATGGGCAATCCTATTTTGAGCTACCCATATGATTATGTGGCGGTTAAGGACAATAAAGTAACAGTAATACTCAACGGAACGAGCGATATTGAAACCGAAACAGACACAGTGCCCTATATTGATACGATTTATCTCGACAGTATAAAAGGTAGCGATAAGAATTTAGGTGTTTCAGCAGACAAAGCAGTTGCTTCTATTAGCACTGCAATGCGACTTGTAGCCGACGGCGGAACAATAGTTATATGCGGTGATGTTGTAATGTCGACTGATTCACCTGCATACATTACCAAAAATGTTACTTTTACAAACACTGATGGTGAAAATACCTATCAGGCTTCTTTCACAGGCGGCACGGAAGAAGATTATAGTCTGTTTTATTCGGCAAATAAAGAGGCTTCCGTCAAGTTTTCGGGCATAAAGTTTATCAACAATGTGTTTGCAGCTTCGGAATATGCTGGCAGCAAATATATATTTGACAATATCAGTACCGCTGAAAACAGTTGTATCGGAGCATTTATTATCAATGGGCTGTATCTCAAATATGAGCCGTTTGCAATAGATGTTATAAATACGAAAAATGCAGAAGTGGATATATTGAATGACCAACAAGAAGGTATTCCTGTCATTACACTTGATAATTCAAGTATAACGAGTGCTATGCAAGGAAGTTTGGGAAAGGTATCACTTAAAAATAACAGTAAAATTAAGACTTTTCAGCCTATGCAAACGCTGACTGCGGATAATACGGATAATGCTATCGAATTTTTGGCTGATGAAGCAAATAATATTATTCCGATAAATATTAATGGTGATATTACAATTAGCGAAAACAATCCTATTAAATTGGAATTTGGAACACCTTTTACGGTGGGACAAACACTTTTCACATCAGCAAATGAAAATACTTCTTTAACAGCGGATAAGTTTTTGATTTCACAAATTGAACTTGCATTGGACAAACAAGATAATGATATAATAACAAAAGCGGCAGAATATATCATCAACTATGAACTTGACGGAGGTACTCTTGGTGCAAATTCCCCTGCAACACATACATACGGTACGGAAACAATACTCGTTAATCCGACCAAATCGGGATATAATTTTGCGGGTTGGTATTTGGAAGATACATTTGCTACAAAAATTGAAACACTTGCAGCAGCCGGATATACATCTGAAATAACTCTTTATGCAAAGTGGAACAAGCGCTCCGGTGGCGGCGGGACAACTCGCTATACGGTTTCGTTTGACACAAACGGCGGAAATAAAATATCAAGTGAGAGAGTTAAAAGAAACGGTACTTTGACAGAGCCTACAACACCGACCAAAGATGGTTTTGACTTTGTGGGTTGGTATACTGATAAAGAACTTAAAACAAAGTATGATTTTTCTGCAAAGGTAACAAAGAGTATGACGCTTTATGCCGCTTGGGCGGAAAAGAATAATTCGATAAATCAGATTATCTTAACAATCGGCAAAAAGGACGCACAGGTATTCGGCAAGGCGAAATCAAATGATGTTGCTCCGAAAATCGAAAAAGACCGCACAATGCTTCCGGCAAGGTTTGTTGCCGAAAACTTGGGCGCAAAGGTCGAATGGGACGGCGAAAAAGAGCTTGTAACCATTACGGGCAAAAACCTTAAAACCGATGAGAATGTAACGATTCTTATTACCATCGGCTCAGCAACAGTGAAGGTAAACGGCAAGGAAATCAAGCTTGATTCTCCTGCGTTTATCGAAAACGACCGCACCTACACACCTATCCGCTTTATTTCCGAAAACTTGGGAGCAAGCGTCGAATGGGTTGAAAAGGATCAGAAAGTAATTATCACAAAGCCCGAAATCAAAAAGGCTGAAACAAAATAACACTAAATAAAGCTTTCCGAACAGGAAATTGGTGACGGCATAGCAGGCCGCCCGGTATAGAGGCAAAACGCCTTTATTGCCGGGTGGCTTTTTTTGTGCCTTTTCATATGATATTACAAAGCAAAGGAAGCGAAAGCGATTACCTCATAAATAAAAAATTGCCCTGCATAGGACAAAATTATGCTTTTTGTCGGATATGCCCTGCGGCACGGAGGACACTTTATGAAGCACAGAGCAAAACGCAAAAAGCATAAGCCTAAAGGACATCACCGCAAATCTTCGGGAAAACATCACAGAAAACCACCACCGTATCATAGCCGTGCGCCGCCTCTCTCTTTTGTGCAAATTCAATAAAGTTTACACAAAAGGGTGAAATTATTTTTTGAAAGTTACAATGGGCTTGTGACATTAGGTGCTACAATGAATTTGGGTATGCTCCCAAGTATTCCATAGAGTATTTGAAGAATATAAACACAGGAGAAAAACAAAAAGCAAGTCATTCTAAAAATGACTTGCTTAATGGTGGCGGAGAAGGAGGGATTTGAACCCTCGCGCCGCTTTCACGACCTACACCCTTAGCAGGGGCGCCTCTTCGGCCAACTTGAGTACTTCTCCGAATATTTATATTAAATTAAAAAAGTGGCGGAGAGGCAGAGATTCGAACTCTGGGTGCTTTCGCATCACTAGTTTTCAAGACTAGCTCCTTAAACCACTCGGACACCTCTCCGTATTAACAATCCGCGCACTTCAAATGCGACTAATATAGTATATCATTTATTTTTGAATTTGTCAAGTAATTTTATCAAATTTTTTCAGTTTTTAAATATCTTATAAATTTATTTTATCATTTTCTGAATTCTCCCTCCACAAGCCTTGTCGAACGCGGAAATGCACAGGCCGCAGAACGCACCGGTTACCGCCGCCGCAATAAGCAGAGGCGGCAAATACCAGAACACCGATGCTGTGTTTGTTATCACCGCGGCACAGATGATTTGTGCAGTGTTGTGAAGCATCGCTCCGAACACACTTGTTTCCCAAATAAACTTTTTTCCTATAAGCTTTAAAAGCAGAGCTTCGCCAATCAGGCACAATACTCCTCCGCTCAAACTGTAAATCAGAACAGACGGCTGCCCCGTAAAGATGCTTCCGAGCAGGATCCTGACAAGCAATATCGCCGCCGCCTCGCGGGGAGTCAAATACATAAGCGCAAAAAGCGTAAAAATATTAGCAAGCCCGAGTTTTACACCGGGAACCGGTATCGGAAGCGGAAGCTGTGCTTCAACTATAAAAACTGTCAGTGCCGCCGCACATAAAACCGCACACAGACACAGCCTTTTTGTAGTTTTCATTGACTTGTCACTCCTATCTGCTGACAGCGTCAGCGGCCGAATTATCTGAATTTATTCTGATAACTATTTTATTAGGCAGACACACAATCGGATACGCCCCGCTTGATATTGCACCCTGCTTTACGCAAAGCTTATCGGGGCAATCAGCCGACTTCATAGAAATTCTTCCTTCCTCGACCAAAAGAATGTTTGTATGTCCGTCTTTTTCAATCGGATATTCATAAGGTGAATCGATGTTTCTGAGGCTGATCTCAGCTATCTTTTCGCCGGCCGAGTACACTTCGGCGGTTTTACCGCCGCTGTATCTGTATGCAATATACGTTGCGGCCGCACTTACGCAAATTATCAGCGATATTATCGCAATGAGTATTTTGTGATTCATAGTGTACCTCTATATTATAGTAAATTTTAATGAAATTTTGTGTTAATTCTATCGTACATAACCAAATCATAACGAATTTCCGGAAATTTGTCAAGTTTTTAATAGAAACGCTTGTTTTTTGTCGCTCCAAATGGTATACTATATACATATAAATTGAGTAAATATACCAATAAATATATTGAAAAGGAATTGATTATAAAATGAACCATACAATGCTCACTGATTTTTATGAGCTGACGATGGCTAACGGATACTTCCGCGAGGGCATCGGTGATAAAATCGCATACTTTGATATGTTCTTCCGAAACGTGCCCGATATGGGCGGCTTTGCCATTATGGCGGGGGTTGAACAGCTTATCGAATATATGAACAACCTGAGGTTCAGCGATGCTGATATTGATTACCTTCGTTCAAAGGGAATCTTTGACGAGGCATTTTTGGATTATCTTAAAAATTTTAAATTTGAATGTGACGTTTGGGCAATCCCCGAGGGTACTCCTATTTTTCCGAATGAACCTATAGTTACCGTCAGAGGGCCGCTTCTTCAGGCACAATTCCTTGAAACTATGGTGCTTCTTACTATCAATCACCAAAGTCTTATAGCAACAAAGAGCAACCGAATAGTTCGTGCGGCGGGCGGAAGGCCTGTTATGGAATTCGGCTCACGCAGAGCGCAGGGCTATGACGGCGCAATCTATGGGGCAAGGGCCGCATACATCGGCGGTGTCTGCGGAACGGCGTGTACCATCTCGGATCAAATGTTCTCCGTTCCGGCTCTCGGCACAATGGCACACAGCTGGGTTCAGTCGTTTGACAGTGAATATGACGCATTCGCGGCCTACGCAAAGTGTTATCCCGATAACTGTGTTCTTCTCATAGATACTTATAACGTTCTAAAGAGCGGCTTGCCTAACGCAATCCGCGTGTTTAATGATATTTTAAAGCCGCTGGGAATCACAAACTGCGGCATCAGAATTGACAGCGGTGACATAACCTATCTCACACGGAAGTGCCGAAAGATACTTGACGAAGCAGGTTGGGAATCCGCAAAAATTGTTATCTCAAATTCACTTGATGAATATATCATCGGTGACATCCTGCGCCAGGGGGCGTGTATCGACTCATTCGGCGTCGGCGAAAGGCTGATAACTTCAAGATCTGAACCTGTATTCGGAGGGGTATATAAGCTTGTTGCCGTTGAGGAGGATGAGAAAATCATCCCCAAAATTAAAATAAGTGAGAATGTTTCTAAGATTACCACCCCATATTTTAAAACGCCCTACCGTCTTTTTTCAAAAGAAACAGGAATGGCAATAGCCGATGTTCTGACAACATATGATGAAGAGATTGACGAAAACGGCGAGTATGAAATCTTTGACCCGAGCAACACCTGGAAGAGAAAGACTTTGACAAACTTTGAAGTAAGACCCCTTCAGGTTCAGCTTTACGATAAGGGAAGGTGTGTATACGAATCACCGTCACTTGATGAAATCAAGAAGTATTGTGAAAAAGAAGTCGCAACAATTTGGGATGAGGTTAAAAGGTTTGAAAACCCCCACGAATACTATGTTGATATGTCACAGAAGCTTTGGGATATAAGATATGAGCTTTTGGCGGGATATAATTCATAAAACGTAATTTATTAGCTTATTTATATACAATTTATTTAAAAGTGTGAAAGGAATTGAAAACCAATGGGAACTATAGAAAAATCATATGATCTCGGAAGGCTCGGCGTAATCGGTATGCGCGGCTGTGAGGAGATGACATGCAAGGTAAATGAGCATTTGAAAAAATTTAACGAAGACAACATAGACGGAAACTTTGAAACGTTTATAATTCCCGTAAATTGTCCGAGATTCGGTACGGGTGAAGCAAAGGCAATGATTATGCACTCAATCAGAACCTATGACATCTATATTATTATGGATGCGTTTAACTATGGTGTAACGTATAATATCTACGGACAGGAAAGGCCGATGAGCCCTGATGATCACTATCAGGATTTAAAACGTATCATTGCGGCGATGGGCGGAAAGGCACGGCGCATAACCGTTATTATGCCTATGCTCTATGAGGGACGTCAGCATAAAAGGGTTGCGCGCGAGTCGCTTGACTGTGCGCTTATGCTTCAGGAGCTCAGTAATATGGGTGTTAGCAATATCATCACATTTGACGCGCATGACGCCAGGGTTCAGAACTCAATACCGCTCTGCGGCTTTGAAAACGTGCACCCTACATACCAAATGATAAAGGCGTGCTTAAAATACGATGAAAAAATCATTCTTGACAAAGAAAACACCATGATTGTATCTCCCGACGAAGGGGCGATGGGCAGATGTATGTACTATTCATCAGTTCTCGGTATGAACCTCGGAACCTTCTATAAACGCCGTGACTATTCCACCATTATAAACGGAAAGAACCCGATTGTCGCTCACGAATTTTTGGGTAACGATATTGACGGCAAGGATATAATCGTTGTAGACGATATGATTGCTTCCGGTGAGTCTATGATTGACGTTTGCAGAGAACTTAAAGCCCGCAATGCAAAAAAAGTTATTGTCTTTGCTACATTCGGTCTCTTCACTGAGGGAATCGAAAAATTCAATAAAGCAAACGAAGAAGGCCTGTTCGACGCGGTGTTCACCACCAATCTGGTGTATCGCTCGCCCGAACTTAAGGCGGCACCGTGGTATCACGAGGTAGATATGTCTAAGTATATCGCTCTGATTATCAAACAGCTCAATGATGAAACATCAATCAGCAACCTTCTTACTCCTATCTCCAGAATAGAGAGAATTCTTGATAAATACAGAAATAAGGCTCAGTAATCCGCAGGGCCGGAAAGGTCGGCAACAATAAATGAAGGATAAGACATCTAAATATATAAGCGATGCCGAAATGCAGAAGCAAAAGGAGTATATAGCCAAAATTCACGCAGAAGTGGAACGCGCAGGCCGCGTTCCTTTGGCGTTTGTAGAGACTTATGGCTGTCAGCAGAACACAAGCGACAGCGAAAAGATAAAAGGAATGCTCTCCGATATGGGCTTTGATTTTTGTGATAAGCCGGACGACGCGGATTTTATACTCTATAACACCTGTGCCGTGCGTGAAAACGCCGAGCTTCGCGTGTTCGGTAATCTCGGGGCGCTTAAGAACATTAAACGCCGCCGCGAAAACGAAAACAGAAATGTAATAATAGCGGTGTGCGGCTGTATGATGCAGCAGGAGCATATAGCAAAACGAATAAAGTCTAAATACAAACACGTTGATTTGGTTTTCGGAACTCACGCTCTGTATCGCTTTCCTCAGCTTCTTGACGGGGTTATGGCCGGCGGCAGGATATTCGACATCGAGAACAGCGACGGCGCGGTGTTTGAGGATATAAGCTATAAACGCGATGGAATTCCCCTCGCTAAAATCCCGATTATGTACGGTTGTAATAACTTCTGTACATATTGTATTGTTCCGTATGTCAGAGGAAGGGAACGAAGCCGAAGCGCTGAAAAAATTCTGGCCGAGGTCAGGGACGTTGCCTCAAAAGGCTATCGCGAGGTTATGCTCTTGGGTCAGAACGTCAATTCCTATGGCAATGATTTAGAGACGGGGCTCAGCTTTCCTCAGCTTCTGCGCGAGGTATGCCGCGTTGAGGGGATAGAACGCGTGAGGTTTATGACCTCGCACCCTAAGGATATATCAGACGAACTGATTGAGACAATGGCAGAGGAAAAAAAGATTTGCAATCAGCTTCATCTTCCCGTTCAGTCGGGTTCAGACAGGGTCTTAAAGCTTATGAACCGAAAATATACCGCCGAGCAGTATTTAAGCATTGTTAAAAAGGTCAGAGCCGCAATACCCAACATTGTGCTGACAACCGACATCATCGTCGGCTTTCCCGGAGAAACGAACGAGGACTTTGAAGAAACGCTCAATATTTTAAAGGAAGTCGAATATGACACCATATTTTCGTTCATCTTCTCAAAGCGGGAGGGAACGCCCGCCGCAAGGATGGAGGATTGTTTAACCGATGAAGAAAAGCATCGTAATTTCGACCGTATGCTTGAGCTTCAGAATGAGATTTCACGCCGCAAGAACGAGGCGTATACCGGAACCGTTCAACAGGTTTTAACCGAGGGCGCAAGCAAGACGAATCCCGAAACAATGACGGGAAGAACCGAGGGGGGCAAGGTGGTAAACTTTAAGGCGAAGGATTGCGCTGTCGGTCAAATAGTAAATGTAAAAATCACAAACGCTCAGACCTGGTCGCTGACCGGTGAAGTAGCGGAATAACACATAAAAAGAGAGGTGCATATGATTTATAAAAATATTGATATACACAACTGCAGAGAGCTGTGCCGAAACGATTAAACGGGGCTTTATCAAATGTCGCGTATTCCGCTTGAACTGAATGGTAAAATCGCAGGCAACGCGTTTCAAGACAGCGGTGTGGAGCTTCGATTTGTACCGACAGACGATGAAATTCCGAGCTGCCGGTATCTGGCATACGGTTCGTCAATAACCCACGGAAGCCTGGCTATGGTACAGCCGAACACGTATGTTTCAAGGGTCGGCGAGGCTTTTAACGCGGACGTTATAAATATGGGCTTTGCCGGGAACGCAAGGCTTGAACCCGAAACGGCTGAATATATCGCAAACGATTGTTATTTTGACTTTGCGACAATAGAAATGGGTATAAATATATTGAATATAGACTGTAATGATTTTGAAAACCGTGTTCGGAATTTTGTAGGCACAATCGCAAGAGCGCACAGCGATAAGCCGATATTCTGCACAGATGTATTTTATATGCATCTGGATATGGAACAGGGCGATGTGCCGGATTGTAAGCCGCGTGCTTTCAGAGAGATAGTCAAGTGCGTCACGGACGAGCTTAACCTTCCGAATGTCACATATATCTGCAGAACGGATTTGATGTACGGCAGCAGGTTTTTGTCACAGGACGGAACTCACCCGAACGCAAGGGGAATGGAAGAGATTTCGAGAAACCTGATAAAGATAATTGAGACCAAGATAGACTAAAACAAATAAAAATCTAAATATTGAAAGGAAATAAAGATATGTCTAAAGAACAGATATTTGAAAAAGCACAGGAAATAGCCGATTTAATTGCGCACAGCGACGAAAAGAAGGCGGCACAGGAGGCAAGCCGTCACCTTATGGAGGACAAAGAAGCATCAGAGCTTATAAGCGGCTATAACGAAAAAAGAGACGCGAAGATTTCAGAGTATCAGGGCAAGGAACCGACCCAGGAGGATATAGAGGCTGTAAACGAGTATCTTCAGGGCGAGTTTAACAAAATAATGAAGAATCAGATTATACACGATTATGTTCAGGCAACAAGAACGTTTGAGATGATGCTCAGTCAGATGGACAATATCATAAAACAAGGTGTAGCCCCCGAACACAGCGGCGGCTGCGGCTGTTCGTGTGATTCGTGTTCGGGTTGTAACCATTAATATTTAAGTCTTTAGGACGGAGGAAGTCAAGTGGCTGAGATAATAGACAGAACAAAGCTCACCCCAATGATGCAGCAGTATTTTGCGGTTAAGGATCAGTATGATGACTGTATACTGATGTATCGTTTGGGCGACTTTTATGAAATGTTTTTTGATGATGCCGAAATCGCATCAAGAATTCTGGACATTGCACTCACCGGACGTGCGTGCGGAATGGAGGAACGCGCTCCGATGTGCGGAATCCCTTTCCATGCGGCGAATTCTTATATTTCAAAGCTCGTGCTCGCCGGATATTCCGTTGCGGTTTGTGAACAGGCCGAAGACCCGAAGCTTGCTAAGGGAATCGTTAAGCGCGAGGTCATCCGTGTTATAACCCCGGGTACGCTCATGGACTCGGGTGCGCTCGATTCAACCAAAAACAACTACCTCTGCTCTGTCTGCACCGACAAAGGCGGTGCAGCGGCGGCATTTGTGGACATTACCACGGGTGAATGCTCTGTTACCGAATTTTCGGGCAAAGATGTGAAGCTTCCACTTTTAAATGAGCTTGTCAGATATTCGCCGAGTGAGATAATAGTAAACCTCGAAACATGGGAGGACACCGAGCTGATTGACGAAATGGGTGAAAAGGCACACGCCTTTGTCAGGAACTTCCGCGACTGGGCCTTTGACCCCGACGAAGCATCCGAAAAGATAAAAAAACAGTTCGGAACAGCGGAGACTGTTCTGCCCTCGGATAAACAGCACAGTATTCGCGCCGTCGGGGCGCTTCTTGTCTATCTGGAGGAAACGCAGAAAACCGAACTTAAAAATATTACTGGCATACAGGTTGACCGCGACATTGAAAATATGCAGCTCGATATGTATAGCCTTCGTAATCTCGAGGTACTGGAAACACTGCGTGACAGGAACGCCAAAGGCTCGCTTCTGCACACGCTGAATATGACGTCAACCGCAATGGGTGCAAGACTCCTGCGCAAGAGCCTGACCGCACCGCTTCGGAATTGCGCGGCAATCACCAACCGCCACCTCGCTGTGGCGGAGCTTTTGGGGAACCCGTTAATGCGCGAGGAAATTATGGCGGCCCTTCACGAAATTCGGGATATGGAGCGGCTTATAAACAGGATTGTCTATAAAAACGCCAACTGCCCCGACCTGTTAAACCTCGGTGCATCTTTAAAGCAGCTTCCGACCCTTCTCGAAATACTGCGGTCGTCAAGCTCAAAGCTCCTTTCGTCCTGTGCGTCAAGACTTGATACGCTTTCGGATATTCAAAAAATTATTGAAGACAGCATCGACCCCGAGGCTCCGGCAAGCCTGAGAGGCGGCGGCCTTATCCGAAAAGGGGCAAACGAAGAGCTTGACCGCATCCGCGACTTGGTTCAAAACGGCAAGAGTGTGATGCTTGAAATGGTCGAGAAAGAAAAAGAAAAAACCGGCATCAAAATAATGAAGCTTGGCTATAACAAGGTATTCGGCTATTATATGGAGGTCAGCAACTCATACCGCGACCTTGTTCCCGATTACTTTATCAGGAAACAGACGCTGACAAACGGCGAAAGATATGTAACGCCCGAGCTCAAAGAGCTTGAGGAGGAAATTCTTGTTTCCGGCGAAAAACTTTTGGATATGGAATATGAATTATTCTGTCAGACAAGAGAGACGGTCGCCGGTGCATTTAAAAGAGTCTGCAAGTCAGCAGAGGTTGTCGCGCTTGTCGATATGCTCTGCTCGTTTGCGGCGGTTGCCGAAAGATATTCATATGTTATGCCCACAATGAATATGTCAGACAGAATTATAATCAAAGAGGGTCGACATCCCGTTGTTGAAAAGCTTCTCAAAGGTTCAAGCTTTATAGCGAATGACACTGTTTTGGATAACCGCGAAAATCAGGTTCTGATAATCACCGGACCGAATATGGCAGGTAAGTCAACCTATATGCGCCAGACGGCGCTTATCGTCCTTATGGCACAGGCGGGAAGCTTTGTTCCCGCAAAGAGCGCCGAGATAGGCATAGTTGACAAGATATTTACTCGGGTCGGGGCATCGGACGATTTATCCTCGGGTCAGAGCACCTTTATGGTCGAGATGAACGAGGTTTCATACATACTTGACAATGCGACATCAAAGAGTCTTGTGGTTCTTGACGAAATAGGAAGGGGAACAAGCACGTATGACGGGCTTGCCATCGCATGGGCTGTGGTTGAGTATATTGCGGACGTTAAACGCTGTGGTGCGAAAACAATGTTTGCTACCCATTATCATGAGCTGACCTCGCTTGAAGATAAAATTCCTAATGTCAAAAACTATTGTATAGCGGTAAAAAAACACAACGGAACCATTAGCTTCCTGCGAAAAATTATACGCGGCGGTGCCGATGAGAGCTATGGTGTGGACGTTGCTGCACTCGCCGGGGTAAAAAAGGCGGTTGTAAACCGCGCAAGAGAGATTGTTGCTTCTCTTGAAGCCGGCGGTGAGAATGACGTCAAGACCGAAAAAATCAATACTGCGAAAACCGACAGCGCCGACACAAATCAAATGGGGTTCCTCAATCCCGGCGAAAACGAGATTTGCGATGAATTAAAGGCTCTTGACTTAAACGCAATGACGCCGATGCAGGCCATGACCGTTCTCTATGACCTGCAGGCAAAGGCAAGAAACAACTCATAAGAGAACTTACAAAAAATTATAAAAGAGGTGAAAAATATGCCCGAAATCAAAGTGCTTCCTCAGGAGGTTGCCGATAAAATTGCGGCGGGCGAGGTTGCCGAACGGCCGTCAGCCGTTGTAAAGGAGCTGGTCGAAAATTCAATGGACGCAGGTGCGACTTCGATTGAGGTCGAAATTCGCAAGGGCGGAATCGAATATATCCGCGTGAGCGACAACGGCTGCGGAATCGACCCGAATCAGGTTGAGACCGCCTTCCTCCGCCACGCAACAAGCAAGCTCCGCGATATAAACGACCTGTATTCAATAGGAACAATGGGTTTCCGCGGCGAGGCCCTCGCAAGTATCTGTGCCGTTGCTGAAGTTGAAGTTATCACAAAAACGTCTCAAAACGAAGAGGGCGTATTTTTAAAGCTCGACCACGGCAAGGTAAGCGAAAAGGAGCCGATTGCCTGCGGCATCGGCACCACTATGGTGGTAAACAACCTTTTCGCCAACATTCCGGCAAGAATGAAATTCTTAAAACGCGACGCGACCGAGGCGGGATATGTTGCGGACGTTCTGACAAGAATGGCTCTTTCACGGCCCGAACTCGCCATTACATATACCTGTGATGACAAAGAGGTTTTTTCAACCTCAGGTGACGGAAAGCTTCAAAACACCGTTTTAAAGCTTTATGGCCTTGACTATGCAAAGGCAATTATACCGGTGGATTATACCGAAGACAATATCAGAATCTTCGGCGTTATCGGAAAGCCCGAGCTTGCACGCGGAAACCGAAGCCGTCAGACGTTTTTGGTGAACAACCGATATATAAAGAGCCATGTTGCTTCAAAAATAGTGAGCGAGGCATACAGAAATTCTATAATGATTGGGAAGTTCCCATTCTTTGTTTTGAATATCTGTATTGACCCCGAATTTGTCGATGTAAACGTTCACCCGGCAAAAACAGAGATAAAATTCTCAAACGAGAACCGAATATATGATATACTCTATCACGCGGTCAGTAACGCGCTGAGGGGCGGTCTTTCGACCCCTAAGCCAAAGACCGCGGGAAGCATATACGCTTCCGAAAATACGGCGGGCGAAAACCGACAGTCCGAACTGAACATAGCCGAACCGAACATAGCCGAACCGAACGGGACCGAATCTCGGACAGAGACAACGTCTTATCCCTATAAACCCGCATATCATCAAGGCACACGCAGAGATGAAAAACCCAACCCAAAGATAGTCAAAGAGTATCTTGAAAACGTTATATCCGCCGACAGTATTCCAAAACCTGTCGAGGAAAACGGAATGGTATATTCGGGATTCAACTTTCTTGATGAGGATTCGGCTGAAAATACGGCGGACACACAGACAAACGACAACGGAATAATTTCCGTCTGCGAGCCGAGCGGCGATAACAAGGATTCCGATTTGGGCGAGACTGTTCAAGAGCGTTTTGAAACAATTCTGCCTAAGGCCGATGATGCGGGAATTTCTGCGGAGGAACTTCCCCTTCCTATCGGTCAGGCTTTTGACACATACATACTTTGTCAAAAGGACAATGTGTTCTATATGATAGACCAGCACGCCGCCCATGAAAGGCTGAGATTTGAAAGGCTGAAAAAGTCATATTATGCGCATGAGAGAATGTCTCAGATGCTTCTCAGTCCGATGATACTTAAGCTTGACTATTCCGAAACCCAGACGGTTCTTTCAAACCTTAAAACCTTTTCGGCGTTCGGGTTTGACATAGAGGATTTCGGCTCGGGAAGCATAATAGTAAACGCAACCCCTATTATAGCCGATGAAAGCGAAATACGCGACTTGATACTCGAAATTGCGGAGGCGCTCGGCGAGACGGGCAAGCACTCGATTGCCGACTTTGAGGAACGCGCCCTCGATATGATTTCGTGCAAATACGCGATTAAAGCAAATCATAAGCTGAATTCCGCCGAGATGCAGGATCTGATTGAAAAGGTATGGGTTATGGCAGAGTCTGGAATCACTACTTGCCCTCACGGCAGACCGATAAAAATTGAATTTACCAAAACCGAGATAGAAAAGCTGTTTAAACGAAGAGTGTAGATGTGCATAAATATGAAAGAATTAATTAATAACCAGAATAAGCCTCACATCGTGTGCGTTGTCGGCCCGACCGCCTCAGGCAAGACGGCATACGCGATTGAGCTTGCCCGAAGCCGCGGCGGGGAAATCGTTTCATGTGATTCGATGCAGATTTATAAGTATATGAATATCGGCACGGCAAAGCCGACCGCCGAAGAACGCGCTGCTGTTCCGCATCATATGATAGACTTTGTTGACCCCAACACGGACTATAGCGTGGCAGATTTTGTTTCGGATGCAGGCAGGTGTATTTCCGATATTCTGTCACGCGGAAGGCTTCCTGTCCTCTGCGGAGGGACAGGGCTGTATGCCGACAGTCTGATAAACGGCATCGAATTTTCAGAGCAGAAACGTGATGACGAGTACAGAGAAACGCTTTATAAACTGGCGGAGGAGAAAGGCTGTGAATATATTCACGGTCTTTTGGAGAAGGCCGACCCGATTGAATCCGAGAAGGTTCACGCCAACAATTTAAAGCGCGTTATCCGCGCTCTTGAAATATGCAAGACAACCGGAATGACAAAAACCGAAGCGGACAAGCTCGCGGTTCGGGAACCCGCCTACGATGCAGAGATGTATGGACTGAGCCTTCCGAGAGAGGTCTTGTATGACAGGATAAACCGACGTGTGGATTTAATGATAAGTGACGGTCTCGAGAACGAAGTAAGACAGCTTATCGATATGGGAGTCCGCCGGAATTCCACCGCTATGCAGGCGATAGGATATAAAGAAATGGTTCGTTATATCGACGGTGAATGTGATTTAAACACCGCGGTCGAGGACATCAAGCGCGAATCGCGCCGTTATGCAAAGCGCCAGCTCACATGGTTTAAGCGTAATAAGAACATAAAATGGATTCAGCTGTAAAAGCTCCCATAAGGGAGCTTTTTGTGTCGATAAACTCTGAAAAACGAGAAATGTTGTGATACAATTGAACAGTGCGTCACCTTCGGAATATGCCTCAACTTGACAAACTTGCGGATTTAGTATATACTATTAAATTGAAAATGTTTACGCAAAAACAGGAGGTTTTCATTATGAAAAGATTATTGGCATTAACCGTGGCAATATTCCTTACCTGCGGTGCGCTTAGTGTTTCAGCAAGAGAATTATTTGACGACGTATCCGATTCGGATTGGGCGGCGCAATATATTTATAATCTGACCGACAGGGGAATAATAGGCGGCTATGGTGACGGCACATTCAGACAATTTGACAATGTTCAGCGCTGTGAGTACGCAAAGATGCTTGTCAATATCGCAAAAATTCCGATTGTGGCAAGTGCAGTTTCTCCTTACACCGATGTTCCGGCATCAGAATGGTTCTTTCGCTATATAAATTCGGTTTCGTCGTATATGACAGGATTCCAGGATTCGGACGGCACGCTGTTTTTTGCCCCCGAGGAGGCGGCGACGCGCGAAGCCGTTGCTGTTGCAATGGTTAAGGCAAAGGGCCTCGACACAGTTCAATATGACAATCCCGACGGCTATCTCGCAGAAAGATTTTCGGATTGGGAGGATATTTCAGCCTTCAACCGTGCTTACATCTGTGCCGCGGTTGACAACGGAATCTTTACCGGTGACGAAAACGGAACCTTCCGCCCCGGCGACCCTATAATCAGAGCGGAAATCGTCGCTGTCCTATATAAAGCATTCCCTGACGAAAACAATGTTCAGCCGAATGTCAGATAAATCTTTTCGCCGAAATCGCGACTTGACAAACATTTAAAAGGATAGCTATATGACAGCAGGGCCCTGAGAGTAGGCTGCTCACTGCGCCTGTTTTAAATTATATAAGACGCTGCATATATTATATATTTTATGTAATATATTTAAGATAAGGTTTAACTCAAAGTCATTTCGTTAAACCTCAGACATAATCAACTGTCCGTGAAAGACCTTAAGGGTGTCACGGGCGCAAAGTTCTCTTTTCATTCACTCCCTGCTGAAAAGAGATTCAATAAACCCTTTGCCGGCGCAGGGCGGCGGAATGGAGATTTTATGCCTAATTTAAAAGAAGTATTCGCAAGTTCGGTGTTTGACAACGCCACAATGCAGGAAAGGCTCCCTAAAGACATTTATAAGCAGGTCAGAAAGACCAAGGAGGAGGGTGTTCCTCTCACACGTGAGGTTGCCGATGTTGTTGCTAACGCAATGAAGGACTGGGCAATCGAAAAAGGCGTCACCCACTTCACGCACTGGTTTCAGCCGATGACCGGAATCACCGCCGAAAAGCATGACTGTTTTATGTCGGTTACGAATGACGGTCAGATTATAATGGAGCTTTCGGGAAAAGAGCTTATCAAAGGCGAGACGGATGCGTCAAGCTTTCCGTCCGGCGGATTGCGCTCTACCTTTGAAGCAAGGGGGTATACCGCATGGGATCCCACCTCTGACGCATTTATAAAAGACGGAATCCTCTGTATCCCGACTGTATTTTGTTCATACACCGGCGAGGCTCTTGACAAAAAGACTCCTCTGCTTCGCTCGATGGAGGCACTTAATGCTCAGTCTCTCAGAATACTTAGGCTGTTTGGTATGAATGATGTAAAGCGTGTCAGCATTACCGTCGGTCCCGAACAGGAATACTTCCTGATAGACAGAAAAATCGCACTCAAACGCCGCGACATTACATATACGGGAAGAACGCTCTTCGGGGCAATGCCGCCGAAGGGTCAGGAACTTGATGACCATTATTTTGGTGTAATCAAAACGCGTGTATCCGAATATATGCGTGACCTTGACGTTGAACTCTGGAAGCTCGGCGTGCGTGCAAAGACAAAGCACAACGAGGTTGCCCCCGCTCAGCACGAGCTTGCCCCGTTGTATGCCTCGGGCAACATCGCCGCTGACCATAATCAGCTTATGATGGAGCTGATGAAGAAAGTTGCTGAAAAGCACGGAATGAAGTGCCTGCTTCACGAAAAGCCCTTTGCGGGCGTAAACGGAAGCGGCAAGCATGACAACTGGTCTCTCGGTACGGACACGGGCATTAATCTTTTAAAACCCGGAAAGAATCCGCGTGACAACACATTATTCCTCGTATTCTTCTGTGCTGTTGTCAAGGCGGTTGACGAATATCAGGATATGCTTCGTGTTGCTGTGGCGAGCGCAGGCAACGACCACCGTCTCGGCGGAAGCGAAGCTCCGCCCGCAATCATCTCTATGTTCGTGGGTGACGACCTGGCAGAGGTTTTAAAATCTGTTGCTGACGGAAGCGACTATATCGCCAAAGCAAGAGAGATTATGACCTCGGGCGTTGACGCCCTTCCTGATTTCGCAAGAGACACAACCGACCGAAACAGGACCTCACCCTTTGCCTTTACCGGCAACAAGTTTGAGTTCCGTATGCCGGGCTCGAGTCTCTCAGTCTCAGGGCCGAACTTCATATTAAACACCGCCGTTGCCGAGTCATTAAAGCAGTTTGCAGATACCCTCGAAACAAAAGATGACTTTGAAAGTGCGGTTGACGAGCTTCTCCGCGAAACTATTAAAAAGCACAGCCGAATCATCTTTAACGGAAACAATTATTCCGATGAATGGATAGAAGAGGCTGAAAAGCGCGGTCTGCTCAACCTCAGAAGCACACCTGATGCCCTTCCTTACTTCATTAAGGAAAAAAACATCAAATTGTTTGAGTCTCACGGAATCTTAACCAGGGATGAAATTGTTTCGCGATATGAGATTGCGCTTGAAAATTATAGCAAGGTTATAAACATAGAGGCGCTTACTATGATTGAAATGGCAAGACAGGATATAATCCCCGCCGTTACACGCTATATCAGGATGCTGAGTGATGAGATGCTTGCTAAAAAGCAAATCAGCAATATGATAAACTGTGATATGGAGGAAAGCCTCATTCCAAAGCTGTCAGACTCTGTTTCGGTTCTCTTCAGCAGTGTTGAGCTGCTGAGTGACGAGGTTACCTCAGCGCAGGATATGAAAGAAGGTCTTGACAAGGCAGTGTATTATCACGATGTTGTTCTTGAAAGAATGAGCGAGGTCAGAGCCATAGCGGATGAAATGGAGTTATATACAGCGAAGGAGTATTGGCCCTTCCCCTCATACGGAGATTTAATGTACAGTATACAAGAATAAAAGGGTGCTATAGCACCCTTTATCTATAGGAGTTGACATAAATAATGAACATAAAAATATTTAAAAGAGTCGCGGCTGTTACAGCGGCGGCTCTTATGACTGTTTCGGCTGTATATGCTGATTCGGAACCGTCATGGTGGGCTCAAACCGATGTAAACGAAGCAATCGAATCGGGAATTGTCCCCGATGACCTACAGACAGGCTATACCGAAAGTCTGTCAAGGGCAGGCTTCACTCATCTCGCCATAGCATATTTGGCCAAGCTCCAGGGGCTTACACCCGACAAGCTCGAGGACGGCGGAACGCCGTTTTCCGACACGAACGACCCATATGTCACCGCCGCGTATAACCGCGGTATAATCAACGGCAGGGGTGACGGAAGCTTTGCTCCCGACAATAGCATCACCAGACAAGAGGCGGCCAAGATTCTCATAAACACTCAGGCGGCATATTTAGGAAAGACCCCGACCGGCACCGGCGAATTAATATCCTACACAGACAACGCTTCAATTGCTGACTGGGCACGCGAATATGTCGAGCTTGCAACCCGTATGCAAATTATGAAGGGTATGGAGGACGGAAGCTTTTCGCCCGACGGAACATACACAACCGAACAAGCAATAATCACCTTCATCAGACTTTTCAGAAACATAAACTCAGATGAAACAAAAGACCCGACATGGGATAACGAGAACCCTCCCATCATAGGAATTCTTAAAGTTATAGACGGCGAATTAAATAACGGAAGCGAAAACATAACACTAAACGGTGTAAATATCGGAAATTGGCTTCTCGTTGAAACATGGCTCAGTCCGATTTCCGACCCGAACGAGAGTATGGCAAACTCTGATATAATTCGTATTTTAACCGACAGATTCGGCGAAGCCGCCGCCGATGAAATTATTGAAAAATATCAAGACAGCTATATAACCGAGGCTGATTTTGAGAGAATAGCAAGGCTGGGTTTTAACTGTGTACGAATTCCGTTTTGGTACAGAAACTTTATGTCCGAGGACGGAGAATGGCTGAGTGATAACCCTGACGAAATACAAGGCTTCAGACGCCTTGACTGGGCCCTTGACCAATGCAAAAAATACGGAATTTACGCCGTTCTCGATATGCACGGATGCCCCGGCGGCCAAAGCCTTAACCACAGCACCGGCACAAACGGAAGCAACACACTTTATACAAACCGGGACAATCAAAAGATGATGGAAAAGTTATGGACGACTATCGCCGACCGATACAAGGATAATCCTTGCATCGCGGCTTATGACATAATGAATGAGCCTCACAACAACGGCGGAAACAACAGCCCGAAGGCGTGGAAACCCGAAAGTCCTCAAGCGGTCAGCTTAACCAACAGTGTTTATGACACAATGATAAAAGCAATCAGACGCGTTGACCAAAACCACGTCATAACCGTTGAAGGTATCTGGAGTATGAAGGTTCTTCCGAACCCCGTTGATTACGGATGGACAAATATGATGTATCAGCTTCATATATACGATGATAATGAATATATGATAAACGAAAGAATAAAAGAGCTTCGTTCCGCTCAAAAGGAGTATGGTGTCGCCGTATATGTTGGGGAATACAACAGCAGAAGCCGCGAAAGATTTGCGGCCGGGCGATATTCAACCGAAAAGATAAATCGCTCGAAATGGAACTATAAGGGCGTATGTGCCGGCTTCGATGGTTGGAGCCTATTCAATAAAAATCTTGACACAAGGGCGGATATAACCTCAGAATCAGCTGAAAATCTAATGAAGCTCTTAGGCGATGATATGCTGACCGAAAACGGCTTCTATTTTGACACAAGAGAGTATAATAAAATAAAAGAGTAAATCATTTTATTTAAAAACCGGTTTTGTTTTAACCCGGCAAGATATTGTTTTGAACATAAATATCAAAATAATTTTATTGGCTGCCGCG
>CAJKNM010000019.1 GCA_905201285.1 uncultured Eubacteriales bacterium
GGCAGTCAGTTCAAAGCAATATCTTGCTGAAAATAACTTTTTCGACAGTCTGAAATTTTTCATTTATGAAAAATTATATATTTTCTATGTATACAAATGACAGAATATTTATATTTTTTTCTGAAATTTTTATGGAGTTATCTTCCGAGAAGGCTCAGAACAAACTGTTTTGCTGTTCTTCCCGAAAATCCGTTATAGTTTATCTGCCACTTTAGAGCCTCAGCTCTGACTTCATCGGTCATTTCTATATTGCGTGCCGAGAGCATATCTGAGACAATCTTCAGATATTCATTTTGAGTGGGGGTGAGGAAGCTTAAATTGATTCCGAAACGTGCCGAGAGTGACTTTCGTTCTTGAATACCCTCGTTTCTGTGAACCTCATCGCCCATATACCCCTCGCGCTCACTCCAAGTCTCTTTTATTAAGCCGCGGCGGTTTGATGTCGCATATATAAGTATATTGCTTCCCCTTGCCTCAGCCTGACCGTCAAGAGCGGATTTTAAAATCTTATAGCTCATATCTCCGGGTTCAAATGACAAGTCGTCTATAAAAATAATATATTTAAGTACATTGTTTTTTATGCAGCCAAATACCGATGAAAGATCGCCGAGATCGGATTTATTAAGTTCAATGAGCCGAAGGCCGCTGTTTTTGAACATATTAAGACAAGCCTTAACACAGGATGACTTACCCGTACCCGAGCTTCCGGTCAGAAGAACATCGTTCGCCGGCTTTCCGAGGACAAAGCTCTCGGTATTTTCGATAAGAACCTTTTTCTGATGTTCAAGGCCGGTCAGGGCATCAAACGAAATTTCATCCGGGCGGAGAATTCCGACAAGCCTTCCGTTCTGCCATTTAAGCGCGGAAAACGCCGACGAGCTTCCTGTTCCGAAGCTGTCGGTGTGAGCGAGGATTGCTCCGCCGAGAGCCTCGTTTGATTCACAAGAGAGCATGGCCTCAATCGACTGAACATATCCGCCAAGCCCCGTGTCAACAGGCGGAAGCGTTATGCTGTCCGGAAGGATGCAGCCGCACTCTGAAAACAGAGAGTTCCAGTCATAGGCAAGAAGTTCGTTGTAGATAACCTTAACATCGTGGCGAAGGAAGTCGCGCAGGTGTGAAATATCGGAAAGCTGTTCCGTTTCAAGCATCTTTCTTAAAACATATTCACCTATTATGTTTTTGTCAGTCAGACGATGCTCCGAAAAGGAAATAAGACCGCGCATAGCTGTACAATAGTCCTCTTCGCGGCTTTCGTCTCGGAATCTCAAAAGAGCCGAAATAATCTTATCGTCTGTTATGTGATTAAAAATAAATAAATTTAACATAGATGTCACCTCTGTGATTTAATTTTCTATAAGTGAGAGAGCGAGTCTTGCATTTTCACTCGCCTTTTCGCCCGCGTCACGCGCAACAACAGCAAGCTTTTTTGAAATATCTTCTTTGTTTTCTATAATCCTGTCAATATATGCGCATATGGTAAGCGGATTTGGATTTTCAACAGGAAGTCTGTATTCCTGCTTCATATAATCCATCATTGCGTTTATTTTCGGGTCGTAAGCAATTCCTATTACAGGCGTTTCGACACTTGCGGCATAAATCAGCGAGTGAAGGCGCATACCTATAACAAATTCAGCGCCGTCTATAACCCCGAGAAGCTGAGCGGTTGTATGTGCTTTATTTAGAATATAGCCTTTACATTTCATTGCTTTTTCGGCGGCCTCGGTTATCTTTGTATCGCGTGCCGGCTGCATACAAACAAAGACTGAGCTAATCCCGTATTTGTCATTTATATAGTCGGCGGCCTGTGCGATAGCTTCAGCAAAGCCGCTCTTCATCGTCTTCCAGGGTCTGAGAGCAATAACACAGTATTTTGAGCCATCACTCAGTCCACAGGATGAAAGGACATCGGAAACCTCGGCTTTATCAGCCGGGAAGAGGTTAAATGCGGGGTCTGATGTAACGCGTATTTCGGGTTTATCGACTCCAAAACGTTTTAGTTCCTCAAGAGATGACGGTTCACGAAGGGTTATCAAATCAACATTGTTTAAGGCCTTGTGAATTTTCTTAGCGTTTGCGTTATTGCTTATAGGGCCTATTCCGTTTGCATAAAGCATAACCTTTTTGCCGAATTTCTTTGCAAGGCATATAACCGACAGGTAATACGCAAGCGACTTATTCGACGTTACATCCTGAATCAGGCTTCCGCCGCCGCTTATCAGAAGCTTAGTTCGCCTGAGCCGCCGTATAACGCTGAAAACATTAAAACGGTGAACCGCGTCAACGCCGTACATTTCTTCGGTTGCCTTTGGCGTGTTTGAAAGAGTAACTATGCGAATCGATGGGTTCATAGACTTCAGCTCACGGACGATTGCATATAGAATTGAATCGTCACCGCTGTTTCCGAAGCCATAGTATCCGGATATAACCACATCAGAATCCGCTCCGCGGCTTCTCAGCGGGTTGTTGATAAGATATTCGTCAATCGTTTCAAGCTCATCGGCGGAGGTTTCATTTATCGGCGTATTTTTGATGATTGAAACATACATTTTAACCGCGTCATCAGCCATTGTGTCCATCGAATAGTGCTTAGCAACAGTGGCGCGTGCGTACCTTCCGAGTCTTTCGCACTCGGCGGTGGGTGCACTTAAAAGCTTTATAACGTCACGTTTGAGCGCGTCTGATGTCGTTTCACCACAGCCGCGGCAGCAAAAGTTTGTGTCGATTGCGATTTTGAGCTTGTCCTCATCGAATATACCGATATAACCCTCGTTTCCGGCTATTATTGATGGCTTTTCGCAAGCCATAGCCTCAAGGGCGGCACGGCTTACTCCGACAAATATATCACCGGATGCTGTGAACTTATTTATGTCCGTCCTTCCGCCGGTTGTAATAATCAGTCGCATGCCGAGCTTTTGATTTACGGCATCGGCCTCCGCCTTGATATTTTCATAGTCATTTCCGCCGCCGACTATTACTATTTCAAGATTGTCTATTGCTTTTGAGATGTCCTCGGCGGCTTCAATTAATTTATGAGCGGCATAACTTCTGTCAACATCCATTCGGCTGACGTATACAACGCGCATCTTATTTTCACCGAGAGAAAATTCTCTTGATATATCCGAATAGTCGGTGTTTTTTGAAAACTTATTAAGGTCGATTCCGTTAATGGTGACGCGTATGTTTTCGGATTTTATGTCATAGTTTTCAATCAGGTATGACTTAATATCGTCGCTTACCGCAAGCGACCGGTCGCCCCATCTTGTTAAAAGGTTGTAGGGAAACCGCGTCGAAAATACCCAGTGAGCCGTCGTTACAAAGCGAAAATGATAACGTTTGTGCAAAAGGGCGCAAAGAAATGCGGGAATTCTGGCATGAGCGTGAACAACGTCAAACTTCCCCTCGAATATGAGTTCTTTTAAAAGATTGTACGCTTTAAGCATACACAATGGATTTTTACTGTGAAAAGGTATCTTCACATGGCGGATTCCGGCTTCGGCAAGCTCCGCCTCGTAAGCACCGCCGTTTGATGCAACGGTCACTTCAATTCCGCGGCGGGTTAAAGCCTTTGAAAGCTCAATTATATGTGTTTCAGCACCGCCTATATCAAGCTGCATTGTTGTCATTAGAACACGCATTATAAATCTCCTCGTTTTCCACCTGCGGCATCCTCAATATTTGACTGAAGCCGCAGGATAAGCTATAATATCTTATTTTATACCACTTCGGCGTATGTGTCAAGAAGAAGCGGCATATATTTATAGTATGATACCGAATTATTTTAAATTTTCATTTTTTAAGCATTTTCTGATAGCTTCCCGGAGACATTCCTATAGACCGCCGAAATGCCCGAATAAATGTTGTATAGTCGCTGAAACCGCATTTTTCGGCGGTCATCGATACGCTTTCGCCGTCTTGAAGAAGCTTTTTCGCCTCGGTCATTCGTTTTGATGTTATATATTTCGTCACCGTTGTTCCCATATGCGTTTTAAAAAGGCTGCACAGAGTGTTTACCGATACAAAGGTGTTCTTAGCAACAATATCAAGAGAAATATGACTTGAAAAGTTTTTGTTTATATATTCAACCGCGGCGGCAAGCGTCTTGTTTTTGAAATCTGAATGATATGTATATCCCTTATTTTTCTCGATAAAACAACGGTTTACATTTGTTATTATTTCAAGTGCCGCTCCTGTCTTTAAAATATCATCGCCGAATTCGTTGTCATAGCTGAGTTTTCTGAACATATGCAGGAGCCTTTGCTGTTCATCGGGGGTCATAGGGAGGCGGTTAGAGATATTTTTCCCTCTCACATCAAAGCAATAGCCGATGTTTGTTTCCGGAGTGGAATTTTCATAGAGGAATTCGGGATGAATCTGTAAAACATATCTTCTGAACGGTATGTTGTCATAAGGCGTGATTCGGTGTGCCTCAAACTGGTTCATAACAAATACGTCTCCGTCCTGAACCTCATAGATTCTGTCGTTAATAAAAAAACTCTTCCCACCCGACAGGCAAAACAGAATTTCACAACAGGCATGGAGATGGATATTATCATTTGGGTCATTTTTTTCCGAGTAGAAGCATCCGAAACCTCTGCCGTTTATAGCGGCATCTATTGCTCCTGAACACTTTGAATACATAACATTCATTAAATTTCCTCTTTTCTGTTTTGAGTGTAAATATATTATATAACTTCTTTGTGAGAAATGCAACATTTTATTTGAAATTTGCTAATACGTTGCAATTTTTTAATGATATACTTAAGAAAAATATATAAATATCACAATAAATACGAGAGTGAGGAGATGTTATTATGGAGATAAGAAGTGCTTCAAATCCAAAAGACTTTAAGCATTACACAACGGACAGACTCAGAGAAGAGTTTCATATTTCAGGGCTTTTCACACCGGATAATTCAAAACTGGTATACAGTCACATCGACAGAATAATCACAGCCGGTTTTATGCCTGTTAATAATGTTCTGAAATTAGAGGCAGGGAAGGAGCTTGCGGCTGATTACTTTCTGGAAAGACGTGAGATGGGTTGTATCAACATAGGCGGAAAGGGTGTAATAACTGTTGACGGAACCGAATATGTTATGTAGCCGCGTGACGGAATCTATATAGGAAGGGGCAATAAAGAAATCACCTTTAAGAGTGTTGACTCAAATGCCCCTGCAAAGTTTTATGTAAGCTCCTGTCCGGCGCATAAGGAATATCCGACGGTTAAAATTGATATTTCTAAGGCGAAAAAGGTTCCCTGCGGCTCTGACGCAGACGCGAACAAGCGTGTTATAAACCAGTATATTCATCCTGAGGTAATGCAAAGCTGTCAGCTTGCTATGGGTCTTACTCAGCTTGAAGAAGGTTCGGTATGGAATACTATGCCCTGTCATACTTACGACAGAAGAATGGAAGTTTATCTCTATCTTGATATGGATGAGAATGATGTTGTCTTTCATATGATGGGAGAGCCGAATGAAACACGTCATATTATTATGCACAACGAAGAGGCTGTTATAAATCCGAGCTGGTCTATACACAGCGGTGTTGGAACACGTGCATATTCATTTATATGGGCTATGTGCGGCGAGAATCAGGAATTCACCGATATGGACGGTGTTGAAACCAAGGATTTAAGATAATTAAAAAATTAAATAAAAAAACAAATTTTGAAAGGAGATTATCTATTATGAATTTCAGACTTGACGGAAAAATCGCGCTCGTTATCGGCGCATCATACGGAATCGGTTTTGCCATCGCTAAAGGGTTTGCTGAAGCAGGTGCAACCATTGTTTTTAACGATATAAAGCAAGAGCTTGTTGATAAGGGGATTGCCGCTTATAAAGAGGTCGGAATCGAAGCACACGGCTATGTTTGTGATGTAACAGACGAGGACGCTGTAAACAATCTTATCGCTAAGATAGAGAAGGAAGTAGGAGTTATCGATATTCTTGTAAACAATGCGGGTATCATAAAGAGAATTCCTATGACAGAGATGAAAGCTTCAGAGTTCAGACAGGTTATAGATGTTGACCTTAACGCACCGTTTATCGTTTCAAAAGCGGTTATTCCTTCTATGATTAAAAAGGGTCACGGCAAGATTATAAATATTTGTTCGATGATGAGCGAACTCGGAAGAGAAACCGTTTCGGCATATGCCGCAGCAAAGGGCGGACTTAAGATGCTCACAAGAAACATCTGTTCTGAATACGGTCAGTATAATATTCAGTGTAACGGCATAGGCCCGGGATATATAGCGACACCTCAGACCGCTCCGCTGAGAGAAAAACAGCCTGATGGTTCACGGCATCCGTTTGATTCGTTCATTTGTGCTAAGACTCCCGCCGGCAGATGGCTCGAGCCCGATGAGCTTGCGGGCCCGGCGGTATTCCTTGCAAGCGAAGCTTCAAACGCTGTAAACGGACATATACTGTATGTTGACGGCGGAATTCTTGCGTATATCGGAAAGCAGCCCGAATAAGCTGATTTATAAAAAAGAAATTGTTCATTTTCTGTGCTGAAAAGTGTTTTAGAGAAAGTTAACACATTGTTCATTTTTATGTTACAGATTATTCACCACAGATTTAGAAATTCGGGTTATAATAAGCTTGCAATCGTAAAAGATTGTAATTGCAAATACATAACTCCCTCCCTGAGACCCGTTCCCCCAAACGGGTCTCTATTTTTGTCGAAAAAGTTTTAAAATAGGTGTTGACAAAGCAATCTTACTGTGATATACTTATCTGTAATGAGCAAAGGCGTTCATTCAAAGGGGTATTATGCCCTTTGAATGGATGCCTTTGCTTTTTTAATTTATAAAGGATTGATGAAAATGAAACTTGAAGGGCAAATCAGAATCCCGTCGGGCTGTGCAATTTCAGCGGTTATTTCAAAGGACGGGAAGAAAATGACAGGCGAAAAAATCATCGAGAGTATGATTCCTATGCACGACCGTTCAAACGGATTGGGCGGAGGCTTTGCGGCTTACGGAATCTACCCTGATTACGCTGATTATTACGCTTTTCATATCTTTTATGACGACTTTGCATGTCGCGAGACATGCGAGAAGTTTTTAAAAGACAAATTTGAAATCGTAAAGGCAGAGAGTATTCCTACCAGAAAGATGGAACAGATTACCGATGCACCGCTTATCTGGAGATACTTCCTTGTACCTGATCCGTATGCACTCAGACATTCTCAGCTTGATGAGAAAGAGTTTGTTGCACGTGCGGTAATGAAAATCAATACGGAATGTAAGGGAAGCTATGTTTTCTCAAGCGGAAAGAATATGGGCGCTTTCAAGGCGGTCGGTTTTCCGGAGGATGTAGGAGTGTACTATAAGCTTGATGAATACGAGGCATACAGCTGGACTGCTCACGGAAGGTATCCGACCAATACGCCAGGTTGGTGGGGCGGTGCGCATCCATTTGCACTTCTTGATTATTCGATAGTACATAACGGCGAAATTTCTTCATATGATGCAAACAGACGCTTTATCGAAATGTATGGTTATAAATGTAATCTTCAAACAGATACCGAGGTTATAACATATATAGCCGATTATCTTATCAGGAAGAAAAAGCTTACACTTGAAGAGGCGGCATCGGTAATGGCGGCACCGTTCTGGAGCACAATCGAAAATGCCGATGAAAAGACGAAAGAGAAGCTGACGTATCTCAGAACCGTATATTCGGGGCTTTTGATAACCGGACCGTTCTCGATTATTCTCGGATTTGAGGGTGGCTTAATGGCACTTAACGATAGACTAAAGCTTCGCTCAATGGTTGTGGGTGAGAAGGACGATAAGGTGTTCATAGCGAGTGAGGAAGCCGCTATCCGCGTAATGGAACCAAATGCGCAAAATATTTACGCTCCGTCGGGCGGCGAGCCGGTTATAGTAAAGGTTAAGGAGGGTGCTTTCTAATGGGAGTTGAATATATATATCCCGAATTTGAGGTTGTCCGCAATCAAAGCAGGTGCATTCAGTGCCGTGTTTGTGAAAGACAATGTTCAAATGAGGTTCATACATACGATAAGGATGGAAACGTAATGCTCAGCGACGAGTCAAAGTGCGTATGCTGTCACCGATGTGTTTCGTTATGTCCGACTCATGCGCTTTCAATCGAAAAGAGCAGATGTTCTTATCGTGAAAACGCAAACTGGTCAAACAATACGATAAAAGAAATATATAAACAGGCGAACAGCGGCGGTGTTTTGCTGTCATCAATGGGTAACCCGAATCCCCTTCCTGTATACTGGGATAAGATTTTAATAAACGCATCACAGGTTACAAACCCGCCTATCGACCCGCTTAGAGAGCCGATGGAAACGCGTGTTTTCCTGGGCAAGAAAAATGTTGAACCAAAGCGTAAAGCAGACGGAACACTTGATTGTGAGCTTCCGCCGCAGCTTGAACTCTCGATGCCGGTTATGTTCTCAGCCATGAGCTATGGTTCAATCAGCTATAATGCACATGAATCGCTTGCGAGAGCATCGAGAGAGCTTGGCATCTATTATAACACAGGTGAGGGCGGCCTTCACGAAGACTTTTACTGTTACGGCGAGAACACGATTGTTCAGGTTGCATCAGGACGTTTTGGCGTATACAAGGATTATCTCGAAGCCGGTGCGGCTGTTGAAATTAAGATGGGTCAAGGCGCAAAGCCGGGTATCGGCGGTCACCTTCCCGGCACTAAAATTGTCGGTGACGTATCCCGCACAAGAATGATTCCCGAAGGCTCAGACGCTATTTCGCCTGCACCGCATCACGACATATATTCAATAGAGGACTTACGTCAGCTTGTTTATTCGCTCAAAGAAGCGACAGAGTATAAAAAACCGATTATAGTAAAAGTTGCCGCGGTTCATAATATTGCGGCGATAGCGAGCGGTATCGCGAGAAGCGGCGCCGATATTATAGCAATCGACGGCTTCCGCGGCGGAACGGGTGCGGCTCCTACCAGAATCCGTGATAACGTCGGAATCCCGATAGAGCTTGCTCTTGCGTCCGTTGACCAAAGACTTAGGGATGAGGGAATCAGAAATAATGTATCACTTGTTGTCGGCGGAAGTATCAGAAGTGCGGCTGATGTTGTCAAGGCGGTTGCACTCGGTGCGGATGCTTGTTATATTGCGACCTCTGCGCTTCTTGCTCTCGGCTGTCATCTGTGCCGAACCTGTCAGACAGGTAAGTGTAATTGGGGTATAGCGACTCAGAGACCCGAACTGGTTAAGAGACTTAACCCCAATGTCGGAACAGAGAGATTGATAAATCTTATGACGGCTTGGAAGCATGAGATAAAAGAGCTGATGGGCGGAATGGGAATTAACTCAATCGAGGCGCTTCGCGGAAACCGCCTTATGCTCAGAGGAATAAATCTTACCGGAAAGGAGCTTGAGATACTGGGTATCTCACACGCAGGAGAATGAGAAGAGTATATGTAAATGAAGAATGGTGTTTGGGCTGTCATCTTTGCGAATACAACTGTGCCTTTGCCAATTCCGGTGAAAGCAGTATGGTCAAAGCCTTGAAGGATAAAAAGATTTACCCGAGAATTCAGGTGGAGGAAGGCGATAAGATTAATTTCGCTGTGTCGTGCAGGCATTGTACAGACCCTCTCTGCATAAAGAGCTGTATCTCGGGCGCACTGACAAAAGACGAAAACGGTGTGGTTACCATAGACCACAACAAATGTGTGGGATGTCTGACCTGTATTCTCGTTTGTCCTTACGGAACGGTTGTAAGAGACGGCGAAGGTGCGGTTAATAAATGTGAGCTTTGCCTTAAAAATTCATGCGGCTCGCCCGCGTGTGTTAAGGGATGTCCCAATAGGGCGATTGTATATGAGGAGAGGTGACGAATGATGAAGCATTATGTAATTATCGGAAACGGTACGGCGGCGGTCGGCTGTATAGAGGGTATCAGAACAGTTGACAAGGAATCGCCGATAACGGTTGTTTCGGGCGAAAACAGACATGTATATTGCAGACCATTGATTTCGTATTACCTTGAAGGAATGACTGATATAGAGAAGATGAAATACAGAAAGGACAGCTTCTACAGCGATAATAACTGTGAAGTCCTTTACGGAAAGCACGCGGTGTCTGTAGACAAGGACAAAAAGACGGTTCAGCTTGACGATGGCGAGGTTTTGAATTATGATGAGCTTTGCGTTGCCGCTGGGTCGCGGTCATTTGTTCCTCCGTTTGAGGGGCTTGATACGGTCGAAAAGAAGTTTAATTTTATGACACTGGATGACGCGCTTGCGCTTGAATCGGCGGTTGAACCCGATTCAAAGGTTCTGATAGTCGGGGCGGGTCTTATCGGCCTTAAATGTGCCGAAGGTATTCAGGAACGCGTGGGAAGCATAACCGTCTGTGACCTCGCAGACAGGGTGCTTTCAAGTATTCTTGACAGCGAATGTTCAGAGCTTATGAGCAGGAACCTTGAAGAACACGGAATATCTCTTATGCTTGGCGATACCGCGGTTAGGTTTGATAAGAATACTGCTTATATGAAGAGCGGAAGCGAGGTCGATTTTGACGTTTTGGTTCTCGCTGTCGGCGTTCGTGCCAATATTTCGCTTGTCAGGGACGCAGGCGGTGAGGTAAACCGCGGTATAATAATAAACAACCGTATGCAGACAACAATAGATAATATTTATGCCGCAGGCGACTGCACAGAGGGCAAGGATTCGTCAGACGGCCAAAACCGTGTCATAGCGATTCTTCCGAACGCGTATATGCAGGGAAAGTGTGCCGGCGTAAATATGGCCGGCGGAGACGAAACGTTTGATAACGCTATCCCGATGAACTCAATCGGTTTCTTTGGGATGAATGCGATGACAGCGGGACAGAGACCCGATGATGCAGAGGTCTATGAAGAAAAGTCAGATAACAGAATCAAAAAGCTGTATACAAAAGACGGGTATCTCACAGGTTTTATGATGATAAACTGCGCTGAGCGTACAGGAATATACACCTCGCTTATACGAAATAAAACACCGCTTGACAGCGTTGACTTTGATTTATTGAAAAAAAATCCGGGTTTGATGACTTTTGGTGAAAATTATACTGGAAAAAAGTTAGGGAGTGTGGTATAATATGATTATAGATGCAAAAAAACTCGGCTTTGCTGAATTAAATGAGAAAATCAGAAGCACCGATGAGGATTGCACAATCACCGACTGCTGTGGTCAGAGATTTATCGCGGCGGGGATGAGTGACAAAAAGATTTCCGTTTCGGGTATCCCGGGAAACGCTCTCGGTGCATATCTTAACGGTGCGATAATAGAAGTTTCGGACAACGCTCAAGACGCGGTGGGTGACACGATGAATGCCGGAAAGATTATTGTCCATGGAGGAATCGGAGACGCCCCTGGTTACGCAATGCGCGGCGGTGAGATTTTTGTCAACGGAAACGCAGGATACCGCGCCGGTATTCATATGAAGGCCTACCGTGAAAAGAAGCCTATCCTGGTTATCGGCGGGAGAACGGGAAGCTTCCTCGGCGAGTATCAGGCCGGTGGTTTGATTATCGTTCTCGGCCTTAACGATGACGGAAAGAACATTGTCGGTAACTTTCCCTGCACCGGTATGCACGGCGGAAAAATTTTTCTGAGGTCAAAATGCGAGGGCATAAAATTTCCGAGTCAGGTTTCTGCCGCTCCCGCTTCAGATGATGACAAAGAAGAAATTAAAATGTATATTGAAGAATTTTGCAAATACTTCGGCTACAACAGTGAAGAACTCTTAAAAGATGATTTTACAGTGGTTACGCCTGACAGCAAGAACCCTTATAAACAGATGTATGTTGCAAACTAATTAGAAAAGCAGGTGGCTTATATGAATTATTCAAGCTCTGAAATTATACAATATATAAAAGAAGAGGACGTTAAATTTATACGTCTTGCTTTCTGTGATGTCTATGGAAAACAGAAAAATATATCGATTATGCCGAGCGAGCTTGAACGTGCTTTCAGCTATGGAATCACGATTGACTCGTCAGCTATAAACGGTTTTGGCGGTGAGGTGCACTCTGACCTACTTCTGCACCCCGACCCTTCAACGATTGCCGTTCTTCCGTGGCGTCCTGAACACGGAAGGGTAATTCGTATGTTCTGTGACATAACTCACCCTGACGGAAAAACGTTTGAGGCTGATAATAGAAGAATTCTCCGCGAGGCGGTTGCAAAGGCAAAGGAAAAAGGCTATACCTTTGCCTTTGGCGCTGAAATGGAGTTTTATTTGTTTAAGACGGACGAGGAGGGAACCCCGACGGATATTCCTTACGACAAGGCGGGATATATGGATATTGCACCTGACGATAAGGGTGAGAATGTCCGGCGTGAGATTTGCCTGACGCTTGAGCGGATGGGGATTATCCCCGAAAGCTCGCATCACGAAGAGGGGCCCGGACAGAATGAGATTGACTTCAGGTATTCGGCTCCGCTCAATGCGGCGGACAATGCAACAACATTTCGCTCGGTTATTAACACGATATCGGCGAGAAACGGATTGTATGCCGACTTTTCACCTAAGCCTATTGCCGAGATGCCGGGAAACGGCTTTCATATCAACTTTTCGGTCAAGGGCGGAGATGAACAGAAGAATTTGCCTTGTGCGATAGCGGGGATTCTTGATAAGATTTATGATATGACCGCTTTTTTAAATCCGATAAGAAATTCTTATGAGAGACTCGGAAAGCTGAAAGCGCCGAAGTATATCACATGGTCAAGCCAGAACCGCTCACAGCTTATTCGTATCCCGACCGGTGAAGGTGCATATAGGCGTGCGGAGCTTCGGTCGCCCGACCCGATGGCGAATCCGTATTTGGCATATACGCTTCTTATTTATGCAGGCCTTTATGGAATCGAAAATCAGCTTGAGCTTCCGAGACCTGCTGATATAAACCTTTATTTGGCGGACAAAAAGCTTACGAGTGAATATAAAAAGCTGCCTGAGAATCTTGACGAGGCGGCTCAAGCGGCGGCTAAAAGCAAGTTTATTACCGGATGCTTACCTAAGACGGTTATAGAAACATACTGCGGATAAATTCGGAAAGGTGGGAGCGTGATGCCGCTTAAAGAGCGTGTATACAGCATTCTTGTTGTTTCCCCTGCGGAAAAATTCAATACTGCAATCAAATCTATGCTCCCCGAGGCGGAGTTTTCCCCGGTTAAGTTTGTGAAAAGCGTCGGGGAGGCCCGCAGGCGGATTCTTGAGCAGGAGTTCGATATAGTGCTGATTAACACACCGCTGCCCGATGAATTCGGAACGCGTCTTGCTATTGATTTGTGTACAGAAAGCGGTGTCGGGACGTTACTTTTTGTCCGTTCTGAGTTGTATGATGATATATACGAAAAGGTTACCGATTACGGTGTGTTGACCATTTCAAAGCCGACCTCGGCGGCGATTATAATGCAGTCGATACGTCTCCTTTGCGGAACGCGTGAGCGTCTTCGAAGAATGGAGAAAAAGACGGCTTCGGTTGAAGAAAAAATTGAGGAAATCAGACTTGTCAACCGTGCAAAGTGGATTCTAATCGATGAACTTAAAATGACTGAAACAGATGCACACCGTTACATAGAGAAGCAGGCAATGGACAGATGCGTCACACGCCGGAAGATTGCTGAAGGAATCATTCAAACATATAAATAAACAGGGGTGAAATTATGAAGTTTACTAAAATGCACGGACTGGGAAACGATTATCTTTATGTCTATTCCGAAACTGAACCGACAAACGCACCCGAGCTTTCGATTAAGCTTTCAAGGCGGCACTTCGGTGCGGGTTCTGACGGGATGATTTGGATTTTGCCGTCTGATAAGGCGGATTTTAAGATGCGCATATTTAATGCTGACGGAAGTGAGGCTAAAATGTGTGGAAACGGTATAAGATGTGTGGGCAGATATGTTTATGATAAAGGTTATACCGATAAAACTCATTTAACGGTTGACACGCTTTCGGGAATCAAAATTCTTGATTTAAAACTAAAGGACGGTAAGGCAGTCGCGGCAACCGTTAATATGGGTGAGGTCAACGTCGGCAAAAAAATGAGCCTTGAGGTTCTCGGCGATAAAGTGGAGTGTATCCCCGTTTCGGTTGGTAATCCTCACGCTGTTATTTTCACTGATGACGCCGAGAATGCACCGCTCACAACGGTCGGAGCAGCAATCGAACATCATAGCGAGTTCCCCGATGGTGTAAATGTCGAGTTTGTTCAGGCGCTCGACGGAAATACTCTTCGTATGCGCGTATGGGAACGCGGAAGCGGTATTACTATGGCGTGCGGAACAGGAGCGTGTGCGTCTGTATCCGCCGCGGTTGCGGAAGGCTTCTGTAAGGAGGGTGAGCCGATTGAGGTTAAGCTTGACGGCGGCTCTTTGTTTATAACCAAAAACGCTGACGGCACAGTTTTAATGACAGGTCCGGCTGAATTTGTATATGAAGGAGAGACGATAGAATGACAAAGGCTAACAAAAATTATTCTAACTTAAAGGATTCCTATCTTTTTTATAATATTGCCCAAAAAACAAAGGCGTATTTAGAGAAGAATCCCGGTACGCATCTTTACAGATTAGGTATAGGCGATGTTTCGCTTCCGCTTTGCGATGCGGTGGTTAAGGCTCTTCATAAAGCGGTTGATGACCAGGCAAGCGGAGAGACGTTCCATGGATATATGCCTGAATGCGGCGACCCCGAGCTCAGAGCGACGATTGCGGCTTATTATGCAAGGCGCGGAGTAACGCTTGAAAATGATGAAGTCTTTGTGTCCAGCGGAGCGAGCGATGAACTTGGTGATATACTGGACTTATTTTCAAAGGATAATAAAGTAATGGTGATAGAACCTGCTTATCCTGCATATGTAGACGCAAATATTATGGCAGGTCACGAAATTATACATCTTTCATCGGGCAAGGAAAACGGCTTTCTGCCTTCGCCTGACCCGAAGGTGAAGGCGGATATAATCTACATCTGTTCGCCGAACAATCCGACAGGCGCGGCTTTTGATAAGGATAAGCTAAAGGAATGGGTCGATTTTGCTAACGAAACAGAATCGGTTATTATATTTGACGCGGCATATGAGGCGTTTATAGAAGAGGATATTCCGCACAGTATATTTGAGGTAGACGGAGCAAAAACCTGTGCAATCGAAATCTGTTCTCTTTCAAAGACCGCCGGATTTACCGGAACAAGATGCGGATATACAGTGATTCCTAAGGCGCTTGAACGCGATGGAATGAACTTTAATAATATGTGGGTCAGAAACAGAACTACAAAAACAAACGGTGTTTCATACATTATTCAGCGTGGTGCGGCGGCAGTCTTTACCGATGAGGGACAGAAGCAGATTAAAGAGAATATTCAGGTTTATAAAAACAACGGGTATTGTCTTATGAAGGCTCTTGATAAACTTGGCATATGGTATTGCGGTGGCAAGAATGCCCCGTATATCTGGATGAAATGCCCGAACGGAATGGGTAGCTGGGAATTCTTTGACTATCTGTTAAATGAGATTCAGGTTGTCGGCACACCCGGCGAGGGGTTTGGCGTATGCGGCGAGGGTTATTTCAGATTCTCGACATTCGGAAACCCGAAAGATACCGAAATCGCAGCCGAACGCTTGGTTAAACTTTTGGGGTAATAATTTTGAATAACGAAAACAAAACAGCTTCCGCGGATGAAATCCGCAGAAGCTGTTTTTGTTTTATTCGGACGTTCAATTTTACGCCTTGTCGATTGAGCCGAAAAGCTCCATCTTCTCTTTAACGATAACCTTGATAGCTTCAAAGCCCGGTGCGAGAAGCTTTCTCGGGTCAAAGCCCTTACCTTGAAGGTCCTTGCCCTCTTCGATGTACTTTCTTGTTGCTTCCTGGAAGTAGAGCTGGCACTCGGTATTAACATTGATTTTAGCAACACCGAGAGAAATAGCTTTCTTAATCATATCAGCAGGAATACCTGTACCGCCGTGAAGAACCAAAGGAAGGTCACCAACAAGTTCCTTTGTCTTAGCAAGAGCGTCAAAATCAAGACCCTTCCAGTTTGCCGGGTACTTACCGTGAATATTTCCGATACCTGCCGCAAGAAAGTCAACGCCGAGGTCAGCAATTCTCTTGCATTCGTTCGGGTCAGCAATTTCGCCCGCGCCGATAACGCCGTCTTCCTCGCCGCCGATTGAACCAACCTCTGCTTCAATCGAGAGACCGAGATTATGAGCAACGTGAACAAGCTCGGTTGTCTTTTCTACGTTTTCATCAATCGGGAAGTGTGAACCATCGAACATAATCGAAGAAAAGCCTGCTTTAACGCATTTATAACAACCTTCGTATGTGCCGTGGTCGAGGTGCAGAGCAACAGGAACGGTGATATTGAGCTCATCAATCATAGCCTTAACCATAGCCGAAACAGTGCCAAAACCTGTCATATACTTACCGGCACCCTCAGAAACACCGAGAATAACAGGTGAGTTGTTTTCCTGAGCGGTTAAAAGGATTGCCTTTGTCCACTCAAGGTTGTTGATGTTGAACTGTCCTACTGCATAGTGACCTTCAACAGCCTTCTTTAACATTTCTGTAGCTGAAACTAACATTTAAAATTCCTCCAAATATATTAATTTTAATTTTTTTCTTAATTTATATTTAATCTGAAAAATCCGATTCGTCATAGGGTTCACCGTCTGACAGAAATTCATCAGAACCGATTATCAGAAGTTTGTTCTCAAAATCGGGACAAGCAAGCTCTAAAAAATCGCTCTGCCAGAATTCGTGAACGGTCAAATCATAATTATGCTTGTCCTTACAGAAAGGGCAAACAATACTAACATCATAAGATGTGTTACTGTTTTTATCAACCCGCGCAACGGTTCCGCCGCAGAATTCACAGCGTATAACAAATGATTTCATACCTGAATATTCAAAAACCAAGAGGTGGTTCTTGCCGATTTCAAGGCATTGCGGACATAAGTAACATACCGATGTATAATTTCTGACCATCATTTTAATCTCCGTTAATCTGAGCCGCCTCGTTACTTCTATAGTAGTAATAGAGATACTGCTGAGCATATCCGGCTAAGGCTCCGTATTTTTGGGTGACAAAATCTATGATTTTATCGTTTTCTATATTGTATATATTATTTAAAATTCTCTTTATCCACACATCGGCGGGAAAGACAGAGAACCTTCCGAGAGAAAAAAGAAGTATACAGTCAGCAACTTTTCTGCCGACACCTTTAATCTTCATCAGCGTTTTTCTCGCATCCTCGTCAGACATAGAATAAAGTGAGCTTATGTCAACCTCGCCGCTTGCGACCTTAGCCGCTGCATCGAGTATGTATTTATCGCGATACCCCGCTCTGAGCGGAGCCAAGTCCTCTTGTGTGAGTACGGCTAATTGCTTAGGCGAAGGGAACGCGTAGTAGGTATCACCGTCAAAGATTATCTCATCGCCGTACATATGGCAGAGCGTCTCAATAATCTTTTTTATTCTCGGAATATTGTTGTTTGCTGATATAATAAACGAGACTGTTGTCTCCCATATATCCTGCTTGAGGATTCTGATTCCCGAGCCGAAATCTATACACTGTTTAAGCGTATTATCTGCTTTTAACAACCTCTTTTGAATATCCGCATAATCAACATTAAATGCAAAATATTTATTCCAGTATTCCTCGTCAGAGGGGGAAAATTCAAAATCTCTGTTTTTTACTCTGCATACCCTTCCGCCCGAAACACCGGTATACACACCGTCCTTTAAGTTCCAGCGGAAGCATTGACCGCACTCAAACGTGTCAACGGGATTGAAGGCAATGTTTTTATCGATAACCATAATAAAGCCACCATCCTAATCCTTTTTAACGGTTTTTTCGCTGTTTTGTTTTTCGGTGAGCTTATACGAAAGACGCATAAGACTGTCACCTAAATGCACGTTTTCAACCGCGATGTCATCCGGGGTCGAAAGCTCAGTATAAGAGAAGTTCATAAACGCCTTTATTCCGTATGAAATAAGCTGATTTGCAACCTCGTGCATCGCTGTTTTCGGAATTGCCAAAATCGCCATCTGCGGCTTATTCTCAGATATGAATTCACGAATTCGGCTGTATGGCAGAACCTTGTGAATTCCAATCATTGTTCCGAATTTTTTCGGGTCAGAATCGAATATTCCGATTAATTTAAAACCTCTGGACTCGAACTTCGTGTTAATGGCAAAGGTCTTGCCCATATTTCCCGCGCCAACCAAAATTGCGCGGTAACCACGGTCGAGTCCGAGAATTTTTTCTATGCTTTCTTTAAGAAACCTGACATTATAGCCGTAACCCTGCTGACCGAACCCGCCAAAGCAGTTTAAATCCTGGCGGATTTGAGAGGCGGTGACGTGCATACGCCTGCTTAATTCTCTCGAAGAGATTCGATCAACCTTTCCGCTATCAAGCTCGTTTAAATATCTGTAATATCGTGGAAGCCGATTTATAACCGATTCCGAAACCTTTTTTCTCATAATGTGTCCCTCTTTCCACTACAGATATTTTATATCCTAATTACATCTTTGCCGAAAGGCGCTCGTTGATTGCAAGCAGGAACTCTTCGGTATTTACCTTTTTCTTGCCCTCAAGCTTTGAAAGATTATAAAGGTCGCCGGTCATAACACCGTCCTCAATCGTCTCAATGGTAGCATTTTCAAGTTTATCCGCAAAATCACAGAGCTCATTAAGACCGTCGAGCTCACCCCTCTTGCGCAGAGCACCTGTCCAAGCGAATAGAGTAGCAACGCTGTTGGTTGACGTTTCTTCGCCTTTCAGATACTTGTAATAGTGACGCTGAACCGTACCGTGAGCAGCCTCATACTCATATGTTCCGTCAGGTGAAACAAGAACAGATGTCATCATAGCAAGACTTCCGTAAGCGGTAGCAACCATATCCGACATAACATCGCCGTCATAGTTCTTGCAAGCCCAAATGTAACCGCCCTCAGAACGTATAACCCTTGCAACGGCATCATCTATAAGTGTATAGAAGTATTCTATACCCAATTCATCGAATTTATCCTTATATTCAGCAACGAATATCTCATTGAAGATGTCCTTAAAGCGGTGATCATACTTCTTAGAGATGGTATCCTTTGTAGCAAACCATAAATCCTGTTTTGTGTCAAGTGCATAGTTAAAGCAGCACCTTGCAAAGCTTGAAATTGACTTGTCGGTATTGTGAAGACCCTGGATAATTCCTGCGGTGCCGTCAAATTTGTGAATGAGCGAGCGGGTTTCGTTTCCGTCCTTATCGGTGCAGACAAGCTCACAGGTTGAATCCTCGGGAACCTGCATCTCTGTGTTCTTATACACATCGCCGTAAGCGTGACGGGCAATGGTGATAGGCTTTGTCCAAGTAGGAATATACGGGGTGATGCCCTTAACGATAATCGGAGCGCGGAAAACGGTTCCGTCAAGGATTGCACGGATTGTGCCGTTTGGAGACTTCCACATCTCTTTGAGGTTATATTCTTTTACACGCTCTGCGTTCGGCGTAATAGTTGCACACTTAACAGCAACGCCGTACTTTTTAGTCGCATTAGCGGAATCAACCGTAACTTTATCGTCAGTCTCGTTTCTATGTTCGAGACCGAGGTCATAATACTCTGATTTTAAGTCAACATAGGGCAAAATCAGGATGTCTTTAATCATCTTCCAGATGATTCTGGTCATTTCATCGCCGTCCATTTCGACGAGAGGTGTAGTCATTTTAATCTTTTCCATTTTTTGTCGCCTTTCCGCCCACAGAAAATATTGGTCGTTTCTTATCCTGTGGGCGGAATAAGACAGACGTATTTAAGCGGAACAGAGCCACTTAAAATTTTGTGAGGTTCAGGCGTTTTCCTTTGTGTAATTAAGAAGCCCGCCGGCAATCAGCATCTCTCTCTGACGCTTTGAAAAGTCAAGTTTAACCTTGAAATCAAAGCCTTTTGTCATATCGGTTACGGTCAGTTCATCACTGCCTGAAACCGCATCTTTGAGATTTGTTATTTTTAACTCGTCCATTTGGTCAATCATGTCATAATCAGACTCATCTGCAAATGTTAGAGGAAGAATACCGGCATTTATCAGGTTGGCCATATGAATTCTTGCAAAAGATTTTACTATAACGGCCTTTACACCGAGGTAGAGCGGAGCGAGAGCAGCGTGCTCTCTTGAAGAACCCTGTCCATAGTTTGAACCGCCGACTATAACGCTCTTTTTAAGTTCAAGCGCTCTGTCGTGGAATTTTTCATCGCATACAGCGAAGCAGAATTCCGAAATCTTAGGAATATTTGAACGCAGAGGAAGAATCTTAGCTCCGGCAGGCATAATATGGTCGGTTGTGATGTTGTCACCGACTTTAAGGCTGCATTTTGCATCGATTTCATCCGCCATAGCGTCAGATACCGGGAAGGGCTTGATGTTAGGACCTCTCAGAACCTCAACTTTGTCCATATCCTCAACCGGAGCAGGAGGAACAACCATATTATCGTTTATGGTGAATATCTCAGGCAGTTTAAATTCGGGCATTTCGCCAAGAGTTCTCGGGTCGGTCATAACACCGGTAAGAGCCGAAACAGCAGCAACCTCAGGTGATACAAGGTAAATCTGACCGTCCTTTGTGCCTGACCGGCCTTCAAAGTTTCTGTTAAATGTGCGAAGAGATATACCGCCCGAATTCGGCGATTGACCCATACCGATACAAGGACCGCAGGCGCTCTCTAAAATTCTTGCGCCGGCGTCTATCATTTCCGACAATGCGCCATCTTCCGCAAGCATATTAAGCACCTGTTTAGAACCCGGTGCAATAGATAACGATACGTCCGGATGCACGGTCTTGCCCTTTAAGATATAAGCAACTTTAAGCATATCGAGAAGTGATGAGTTTGTGCACGAACCGATACAAACCTGATCAATCTTCATACCCGAAAGTTCTTCGATAGACTTAACGTTATCCGGGGAATGAGGACAAGCCGCAAGCGGAGCAAGTTCACTCAAATTGATTTCAACAACCTCATCATATACAGCGTCGGGATCTGCCGAAAGCGGAGTATAATCTTCCTCACGGCATTGAGCCTTAAGGAACTGTCTTGTAACTTCGTCAGACGGGAAGATAGAGGTGGTAGCACCCAGTTCTGCACCCATATTGGTTATAGTGGCACGCTCGGGAACGGAAAGAGTTTTAACACCTTCGCCGCAGTATTCTATAATCTTGCCTACGCCGCCCTTGACTGAGAGCCTTCTCAAAACTTCAAGAATAACGTCCTTTGCAGCGACCCACGGGCTGAGCTTTCCGGTAAGTTCAACCTTAACGATTTTGGGGCAGGTGATATAGTATGTACCACCGCCCATGGCAACGGCAACATCCATACCGCCTGCACCGATGGCAATCATACCGATACCGCCGCCGGTCGGTGTATGGCTGTCTGAGCCGATTAAGGTCTTTCCGGGGATTCCGAAACGTTCGAGATGAACCTGATGACAGATTCCGTTACCGGGACGTGAAAAGTATATGCCGTGTTTTTTACATACACTTCCTATAAACCTGTGGTCATCAGCGTTTTCAAAGCCGTTTTGTAATGTGTTGTGATCTATATATGCAACTGATCTTTCAGTCTTTACCCGAGGCACACCCATAGCCTCAAACTCGAGATAAGCCATCGTACCTGTGGCATCCTGAGTTAAGGTCTGGTCAATTCTGATACCGATTTCTTCACCGGCGGTCATATTTCCGCATACGAGATGAGCCTTGAGAATTTTCTGAGCAAGTGTCATTCCCATTTCAGTCACCCTTTCATTTTAATTATATTTACACTCTTATATTTTATCGTACTGTTAAAATATTGTCAAGTAAAGAGGTAAAAAAGTTATGGACTTAATTTGCGAATTTATTGACATTTTACACAAAAAACCGATATATAGGGTATGTTTACACTATATATCGGTTTAAAAATCAGAGCAATTCGCCGAGTGAGACACCTTCTTGCTTCGGGAGATGCTCTGTCATAAGACAGAACATCTTAAATTCGCCTATAAAATTCTCTTTGGCACGGATTTTTGAGTATTCTATACATTGCTCAAGTGAGATTTCAATCTCGTCTATTTGATTTGAACGAAGCGTCACGCTTGCCCAGAGCCTGTTGCTGTACCAGACATTATGAAGCCCGTCCATCAGCTTGTCGATTTCCTCCCAGTTTTCACGGTCATATTCTTCATAAATCCTGGCTGTTAAGGCCTCTGTTTGATGACTTATTTCCATTATTTTATGGAAGTGTATCATCGTTACTCCGACGACTATGGCAAGCGCAATGAGAACGATTATAATTCTTTTCATTGTTTGAATCCTCCGTAAATTTATTGTTTGGGGATAACCACCGTGTTTCCCGTGCTTTCTTCAAAGCTTAAATAAAAGACATCCTTCACCGATTTTATATTATGAATTTTAAGCTGGTTTTCGAGCCATTCATCATTAAGGCCAAGATGTTTCATACAATCTCTTATCGGTGTTCCGTTATCCACTATTATATAGCTCATTCTAACAGGCTTTGGCTTAAGATTAAGCATTTCGGCAGTTACCGGGGACTTGTCTTGTTTTAAAATCACGCTGACCTTTCCGTTTGTCTCCATTACTATAAATTCAACGTCATTTAGGCTGCACGTTCCGTTATTGCGAAGCTCTTCCATAATATCGGCAACGTTAAATCTCTGCCGCATCATCTCGCGCTGATTAAAGCTTCCGTTCTTATAAAATGTACTCGGCTTTCCGTAGAGTGCGGTTCGGATACCGGTGCTTTTGTAGGCGAGATACGACAGGATTACTTCTAAAATCATAAGAATTAAAATTGCGGCTACGTTTGTCAACAGAGGAACTTCTATGTTAGTTATCGGCATTGCGGCTATATCGGAAATTATAATTGTTACAACAAGCTCTGACGCTTCAAGTTCACCGATTTGACGCTTTCCCATAAGCCTGAGCGTTCCGACAACAAAGACATACATTATAAAAGTACGAATTATTGTAATTATCATTAATCTTGCCCCCTGTTTTTTACAAATTTCTCCGCTGTTTTATGGTATAGTATGTTCAAATGTAAAAAATATATTCGATGGCACAAAACGTATACAAAATTTGCATACAGAGAAAATAATAATTGCGAATTATTTTAGTTTGTGTTATGATAGTATATAGATGATAATGTATTTTTAAAAATCAAAAAGTATTTGGCAACGAAAGTTCTAATCTTGTATATACAGAATATAATTTACAGTAGACTTTATTTGAGTCTATGACCTTGCGACAGGAGTGAATTTGAGTGGAAAACACATATTTTGAAAACAATAAGGTTCTTCTGGCGGGAACTGTAGACAGCGAGCTGTCTTTCTCACATATGATATATGGAGAGAAGTTTTACTTATTCCGCTTGAAGGTTCCGCGGCTTAGTGAGAACTTTGACTTAATCAACGTAACAATATCGGAAAGGTTTTTCCCGATATTAAAGCCTGAATACGGAGATGTTGTTCAGGTTCAAGGACAGTTCCGTTCCTATAACAACTTTAGTGATGTGGGAAACCGTCTTATACTAACGGTATTTGTTAAATCGATAGAATATGTAAGCTCTATCGAAGAAATTCAAAACCCGAACAGAATTTTCCTTAATGGGTATATCTGTAAACCGCCCGTTTACAGAACAACGCCTTTTCAGCGTGAGATAGCGGATATTCTGCTTGCTGTTAACCGTTCGTATAATAAGTCTGACTATATTCCGTGTATTGCGTGGGGCAGAAACGCCAAGTATGCCGAGACGCTGAGCGTGGGCTCTAACCTTCGGGTATGGGGCAGGATTCAAAGCCGTGAATATCAAAAGAAGATAAGCGAAGAGGAATTTGAAACCAAAACCGCATATGAAATTTCGGTCTCAAAGCTCGAGGCGGTACAGGAAGAAGATGAAGAGATAGAATAAAAACCCCTACCGGGGGTTTTTATTTTATCTCCAAAACGTTATTTAAGATATAATCCGCGTGATTTTCCTTAAAGTATAGCTGCATTCCGTCGCCTTCGATGCCGGTCAGCACGCCTAAAAATTTAAAACCGCCGCCCTTTGCTGACATAAGGTCGCTCGGTGCATCGCCGACAACAAGTGTTCGGCTGATTTCGTCGGAATTAAACTTTTTATCATAAATTT
>CAJKNM010000020.1 GCA_905201285.1 uncultured Eubacteriales bacterium
CTGCTGTATCACCAAAATCAAAAAAGCTTGAAAACGGGTCTTTTTTAAGTGGGTTGATACCGTTTGTAATATCGGTATACGCTTGGTGATAAGTCATATTGTCCGGCTCTTTTGCATAAGCCGAGCGAATATGGTCTTGTGCAATATTCCACTGCCCTATTGAAGCATTGGCAAGCGCAGAAAGATAGTACCAACGAGCATTTCTGTCCTCAATACTGTTGAGCAAATTGATTGCCTGTGCATACTGCCCGGTGTTAATAAACTGCGTTACGGAATTTAGATAATCCGGCGCAGAGTTTGCGCTTTTATCGGCTTTTGAGCCATACGGGGAATAATATTCACTTTGATTTGCCGAGCCGTTTTTAATTTGGTCATATGCCGAATTTATTTGCGACATTTTTTCCTCGGCGTTTTTATCGTTAGGATTAAGGTCGGGATGATATTTTTTAGCAAGCTTTTTGTATGCTTTTGTACATTCATCAAGGCTTGCACCGTCAGGCACACCCAGCACCTTGTATGGATTAGTTATCATATTAGTTCCTCAATAATTGATTTTATAGAATCTTACCATAGAATTTTTACGCCTTTATTAACAAACTCGGTACAAGGAATAAACATTTATATTAATAAAAGTCTCTGCTGTCGCATTTTGTCAGCAAAATTTTTTAATTCTGTCCGTTTTATGACATAAATTTCACCCCGAACGAGTTATAATATAACAGACAAGCGGAGGTGAAAAAATGACGGTTTATATAGACAGCCTGTTTATGACGAATTTCTTTATGGACAGCGTTATTTTCTTTATCTGCGGAATAATTTCCGCACATCGTGTATCCGCCCTGCGCACGCTCGGCGTTTCGGCGCTTTCGGCGCTCTATGGGTCGCTGATGTTCTTTCCCGGGCTTAATTTTATGTATGGTATTATACTTAAAATTATCGTTTCATCTCTGTTGGTTCTTCTCGCATTCGGAAAGAGCCGCTATATAAAATCATTGGTTTCGTTTTGGCTCACCTGTGCGGCGGCGGGCGGAATCATTCTTGCATTGTCGCTTTTTTCCGACTTCGGAAGGGTTATGCACACAATGATGTCAAACGGCGTTGTTTATCTGAGCATCAGTCCGATAACTTCGTCAGCGGGAAGCATCCTCTTATACATATTGATGGAGTTGTATCGGCGGATGAGCATAAAAAACTTTTCAACAAGCCGTATCAGGCTCACACTTAAGGTTTTATATATCGGAAGGGAATATACACTCACCGGTCTGATTGACACCGGCTGTGAGCTGACAGAGCCGCTTAGCGGAAAACCTGTCATTGTGGCAGACAGCACGGTTTTTAAAGATATTCCCGTTCCGCTTTCGGAAATAGCAGTCAAAACGGCGGCGGGAACGGCGAAGCTGAAGCTTATCCTTCCCGACAGTATAGTATGTATGTCGGATGAGTACATAATCGACAGAAAAACCCCTGTCGTGCTGAGTGAAGGCTCGCTATGCCGCGACGGGTTATACAATGCCGTTATAAACCCATCGGCGCTTACACATACACAGGCAAAACAAGAAATGACAAAAGGTTCGGAGGTTCTCGTATGAAATCAAGGCTTAAAATTCTTTTATATAAAATTCTAAACTTTATAAGGTCACGTCTGCCCGGCGGTGTGCATTATGTCGGAGGGGGAGACACACTTCCTCCTCCTCTTGATAAGGATACCGAAGCAAGGTATCTCTCTCAGCTCTCCGACCCTCAGGGACGCGGAAAGGCGAGAAAAATTCTTATTGAGCATAATCTGAGACTGGTTGTATACATAGCACGAAAGTTTGAGAACACGGGTATCGGCATTGACGACCTTGTTTCAATCGGAAATATAGGCTTGATTAAGGCTATTAATACATTTAATACCGATAAGAACATTAAGCTTGCCACTTATGCGTCACGCTGTATCGAAAACGAAATTCTTATGTATCTAAGAAAGACCAGCAATAACAAGACCGAAATTTCGATTGATGAACCGCTTAACGTTGATTGGGACGGAAACGAGCTTCTTCTGTCCGACATTCTCGGAACGGACGATGACATAACCCAGCGCGGCATCGAGGAGGAAACCGACCGACAGCTTTTAAAAATCGCCCTCGGGCGGCTTTCAGAGCGCGAGCGCTGTATAATGGAGCTTCGCTTTGGAATCGGCCGCGACGGCAAGGAAAAAACGCAAAAAGAGGTTGCTGATATGCTTGGCATATCCCAATCATACATCTCAAGACTTGAAAAGAGAATTATAGTAAGGCTTCGCCGCGACATAGACAGAATGATTAATGAATAATTTTTTTAATATCCTTGAATATTATCCTTTAAAATGAACATAATAACTCCGTACAAAGGAATACAATATAAAAATTTTTACAGGAGGTTTCCTTATGTCAAACAAAAATAACAACAATAACAATCAGCAGAACAATCAGAATCAGAACAACCAGCAGAACAATAAACAAAACAACAACCAGAATCAGAACAATCAGTCAAGATAAGTAACTAACCTCAAAGAGGCACGCGGCAAATTTTTCACCGTGTGCCTCTTTAATACCCCAAAAACGAATAACTATTATTATAAAAGCAATGAAAACCGGTCTAAAAAAGCATATTATTGAGAGTTCACAAAACTTTTTTAGAAAAAAAAGAAATTTTTTTAAAAAAGGTATTGACAAAAAGGTGAAAACCTTGTATAATATACGAGTTGGCTCTGATAGAGCGACATAGAGATGCGAGCATGCTGGAACCGGCAGACAGGCACGTTTGAGGGGCGTGTGCTTATGGCGTGTGGGTTCAAGTCCCACTGCTCGCACCATTATTTTGCCTGATAGTGTAATGGTTAGCACAAGTGACTCTGACTCACTTTGTCTGGGTTCAAATCCTAGTCAGGCAGCCAAACGGAAAAACCTGTTGACTCACGTCATCAGGTTTTTTGTTTGCCGATAAACCCGAGTGACGGAAAATAAATTGAATTTTTTTCGTTCGCGGCGATGACTGCCGAGGGCATTACCCCCCTTGCCCCAAAGGGGCAGAGATTGCGGACAGCGTCTTATTAAAAATGAAATTTTTCGCGTTTTCACAATGTTTTCGGCAAGATATTGCTACATTGCCGCAACGGGCGCGGCGGCGGATTTATGGGCTTAGGGCAGTCAGTTCAAAGCAATATCTTGCTGAAAATAACTTTTTCGACAGTCTGAAGCTTGACGTAAACGTCAAGCTGTGCTATAATACACATTTAAACAACAGGTCTTATGACCTCATTTCATATTCAAAGGTGAAACTTATGACTGAGATAAACAAAACGGATGAAATCACACTTGCTGAGCTTGATAAAGCTCAGAATTATCAGCTTGTCGATATACGCGAAGAATATACGTTTCAGTACGGCTGTATCGATGGTGCAATAAACATTCCTCTTTCCGGATTCGATGAAAGCAAGCTGGATAAAGAAAAAACAATAATTTTATATTGCAAGTCAGGAATCGTGAGTCTTGACCTCGCTCAAACGCTTCGCGACAAGGGCTTTTCTGCTGTCAGTTTGAAGGAAGGTTATATCGGCTGGCTTCGCCAAAGGCTTTCAGCCGACAACGATAAAACCGAAGAGGTTGAAAAAAGCATCCGAAAGACCTTTCACAGGTCACTCTTTTCCAAATTCGCCTCTGCCATTAATGAATATGACCTTCTTTGCGAGGGCGACCGCGTTGCCGTCTGCATTTCGGGCGGAAAGGATTCGATGCTTATGGCTAAGCTCTTTCAAGAGCTGAAACGCCATAACAAATTCCATTTTGAGCTTGTCTTTTTGGTTATGGACCCGGGCTATAACAGCGAAAACCGCGAAATCATAGAACGTAACGCACGTATGCTCAATGTTCCCATAACTGTATTTGAAAGTACAATTTTTGACGCGGTCTATAAAATAGAAAAGTCACCCTGTTATGTCTGTGCAAGGATGAGACGCGGCTATCTCTATTCAAAGGCTAAGGAACTCGGCTGTAACAAAATAGCGCTCGGTCACCACTTCGATGATGTTATAGAAACAATTCTGATGAGTATGCTATACAGCGGACAGATTCAGAATATGATGCCGAAGCTCAAAAGCACCAACTTCGAAGGGATGGAGCTTATCAGACCTATGTATCATATAAGAGAGGACGATATTAAGCGCTGGCGTGATTTTAACGACCTCCACTTTATACAATGTGCGTGTAAGTTCACCGACACCTGTACATCAGAGGCCTGTTTGACTTCAAGCAGGACGGGGTCAAAGCGTATGGAGATAAAGCACCTGATAGCGGACTTAAAAAAGGTGAATCCTCAGGTTGAAAGCAACATTTTCAGAAGTATGCAGAATGTGAATCTCGAAACCGTGATTGCTTACAAGGATAAAACAGGAACTCACAGCTTTTTGGAAAATTATTAACGGGAGGCAAACAATGCTTAATCAATTTTCACGAACAGAATTATTGCTCGGCAGGGAAGCAATGGAAAGACTTCAAAATTCACGCGTTGCCGTATTCGGGATAGGCGGTGTCGGCGGTTACACCGTTGAGGCCCTTGTCAGAAGCGGGGTCGGCACTATTGACATAATCGATGACGATAAGGTATGTCTGACAAATATCAACCGTCAGATTTATGCAACGAGAAAGACAGTCGGCAAGTATAAAGTTGACGTTGCTGAGGAAAGATGCCTTGAAATCAACCCTGATGTCACAATAAACAAACACAGGACGTTTTACTCTCCCGAAACCTCGGCGGAATTTGACTTTAGCGAATATGACTATGTTGTTGACGCAATCGACACAGTAACGGGAAAGCTTGAACTCGTTGAAAACGCGTATAAGACAAAAACCCCGATTATAAGCTCAATGGGCGCGGGGAATAAGCTTGATGCCTCTGCCTTTGAGGTGACGGATATATACAAAACCTCGGTTTGCCCGCTTGCAAGGGTTATGCGATATGAGCTTAAAAAACGCAGAATTCCGAAACTTAAAGTCGTATATTCAAAAGAAAAACCAATCACCCCTACCGAGGATATGGCGATAAGCTGTAAGGCACACTGTATCTGCCCGCCCGGAACGGCACGAAAATGTACCCAGCGCCGCCAAGTTCCCGGAAGCACTGCGTTTGTTCCGTCGGTTGTCGGTCTGATAATAGCAGGCGAGGTAATAAAAGATTTAACAAAATAGGCAGGAATATATAAAAAATCTCTGAAAAAAAGCCGGCGTGTGCCGGCTTTTTTTATAACATTTTATTTCTCAGGCTTGAAAGGCTGTTTAGTGCATCATTCTTTTATGTTATTAACTTCCTTATTTAAAAAATCAATAAAATTATAATATTCGATGCGTCGGCGGTCAATATCATTTAAGCCGATTTCATCAAGTCTTTTAAGTTCGTCAATCGGATTGCATATAGGAAAGTCACTTCCGAAAAAGACTCTGTCCGTTCCGAACTTTCCAAGCATTTTTCTGACGCCCTCGGGGGATACAAAGTTCATCGTGCTTGAAATATCATAATAAACTCTGTCGCACACCGGTATAACATCCAATGAATCCTTCCAGTGCATATAGCCGCCCATATGTGCCGCTATTACGGTAAGTCCGGGCACTGCGTCAAGAACATTCCTCAATTTATCAGCGGTTGAATATTTCATAACTCTATCGCCCATATGAAACAAAACCGGCATTTTCATTCTTGCGGCTTCCTTATATATTTCAATCAGCTTTGGGTCATCCATATTTGTCTTCTGAAAATCCGGATGAAACTTTATTCCCTTTAATCCAAGCGTTTTCATTCTCGCAATCTCAGCTTTATAGTCCTCATTATCACGATGAAGCGTTCCGAAGCCAATCAGACTGTCATCCTTTTCACAAACGCTTGATATAAATGTATTGATACTCTCTGTCTGTGACGGAGTAATCGCCGGTGAGCACACCAGCTGCATCGTCACACTTCGGTTTTTATACACACCGCTCCTCACTCTGTATAGCTCAGAGACCTTCCCGCAGGTATACATTGGTGCCTCATAATATTTACTGACATTATCCCTTGCCTTTTCAGCAATCCCGTCCGGGAAGATATGCGTATGAGCATCAACCACCGGAAGCATCTCATATTCACTGTCAGCCTGTATAATTGAGCTTGTATTCATTTCTGATTCTCCTTGATTTTATGTTACTAACATGGTTATAACCCGATGTTTAAGTATAATAATGCTGTTTAAATTTTCAGGCACATACTCGAAAATCTTTGCCGGAGACTTCACAGCCGCCTATACCGCGCTATAAAACCTCAGTTAAAAAGACCTTTGGCGCAGCCGAAATTCCTTCTGACTTACACGCTTAAATAATTTGAAAGCTCTTTTATAAACACATCGCCGATTTGGCTCGGAACGGTATTTTTCTTAATTATATATCCTATTTCCATTGAACTGTTGGGGTTGTCCTCATCCGCCTCAAACGGAACGGCAATATAATCCTCGCCGTTCAGTTCCTCACAGATTATGCCCGAGCACAGCGTATACCCGTTAAGTCCGACCATAAGATTCAGCATTGTCGCACGGTCAGTTGCCTTGATTGTCCGCTGATATTCATTGGTGCTGAGTATTTCCTCAGCAAAGTAGAAAGACCCGTTCTCACCCTGTTCAAACGAAAGACAGGGATAGTCTTTAAGCTCATCAAAGCTTATTGACTTTCTGTCCGCAAGAGGATGATTCTTCCATATATACACATATGCGTCACAGTCTATAAGCTTTTTAAACTCACAGTCATTCTCATCAAGCATCTTTTCTATAACCTTTCGGTTAAAGTCGTTTAAATACAAAAGTCCGATTTCACTTTTAAAGTTCCCCACATCGCATATTACGTCAAAGGTCTTTGTTTCGCGGATAGCAAACTCATAATTCAGCGTTCCGAACTGTTTGACCGTATCTACAAACGCCTTAACAACAAACGAATAATGCTGAGTTGATACACCGAACTTTCGTTTGATATTCTTGGTTTCGATATATTTCTCGTGAATCAGCTCATACTGCTGATACAGCTGTCTTGCATATAAGAGGAACTCCTCCCCCTCCCTGGTCGGTATAACACCTCTGCTTGTGCGAAGAAAGATGGAAATCCCGACCTCTTTTTCAAGGTCCTTTACCGCGTTTGTCAGCGACGGCTGAGAGATGAACAGCGTCTCTGCTGCCTTGTTCATCGACCCCGCCTCTGATATTGTTAAAACATATATTATCTGCTGAAGTGTCACCGAATCACCGCCTTAACGCGGCCGATACCTCGGTCCTGTCGTGTTTCTCGGAAGTCTTGACTTTGCTTCCCGCTTCGTTCTGCAGGTTCTTCTTCGCCGCTGATAACATCAGCTTGATGCGGTTAAGCTGGTTCACTTCACTCGCGCCGGGGTCATAGTCAACAGCAACGATATTTGCATATGGATAGCTGTTTTTAAGAGCCTTTATCACGCCTTTTCCGACAACGTGGTTCGGCAGGCAGGCAAACGGCTGTATACATACTATATTCGGCACATCCGATGTCAAAAGCTCCGCCATTTCACCGGTGAGGAACCACCCCTCGCCGTATTGATTTCCGATAGACAAAAACGGCTTTGCCAGCTCAGCGACCTTTTCAATAGGCATAGGCGCTTCAAAGCGCCTGCTCTTTTTAAGTGCGTCAATCGCAGGCTTTCTGAGCCTTTGAATCGCCTTGATTCCGATATTTGACGCGACCGCCGAACGCAATGTTCCGCCGAGGAACTCGTGTTTATATCCCGCATTAAACAAACAATAATTCATAAAATCCATCAGATCGGGAACAACCGCCTCGGCACCCTCGCTTTCAAGAAGGTCAACAAGGTGATTGTTGGCAAGCGGCATATACTTGACAAGAATCTCGCCGACAACGCCGACCCTCGGCTTGACAAGCCTCTCGTCTATGGGGAAGTTATCGAAAGCGCCAACTATCGCCTCGCAGATATTTTTAAAGCTCTTGTGACTCTTATCGTTAATCAGCGAGTCAATACAGATTTCCTCCCACTTCTTATGAAGTATATTTGCCGACCCTTTAGTTTTTTCATATGGACGAACGCGATAAAGACATCGCATAAACAGGTCGCCGTATACGATTGCCTTTGCCGCGGCCATAATCAACGCCGGCGGAAGCTTAAAGCCGTCATTTTTCTCCATTCCGTTCGCGTTGAGCGAGATAACGGGAATGTGCGAAAGTCCGACCTTATCAAGCGCACGTCTGATAAACGCAACATAGTTGCTCGCACGGCAGCAGCCGCCCGTCTGAGACATAATTATCGCCAGTTTATCCGTGTCGTATCTGCCCGAGGTCACCGCCTCCATAATCTGGCCGACAGCGGTGATTGACGGAAAGCACGCGTCATTATTGACGAATTTAAGCCCGGCGTCAATCGCGCTTCTGTTATCATTATCGAGGATTTCGATATTAAACCCGAATCTTCTGAAAACAGGTTCAAGAAGGCTGAAATGAATCGGGCTCATCTGCGGCGCAAGTATCGTATATCCCTCTTCAAACATCTTTTTGGTAAACACGCTTCGCTTATAACGAACATCCTTAGGCCTTGCGCAGATGTTTCGTTCACGGCGCATTTTCATTGCCGCAAGCAAGCTTCTTATACGGATTCTTGCCGCGCCGAGATTGTTGACCTCATCGATTTTAAGCACGGTATAAAGCTTGTTTGCCCCTTCCATAATCTCACACACTTCATCAGTGGTGACCGCATCGAGTCCACAGCCGAACGAGTTCAGCTGAATAAGCTCCATATCATCGCGCCGGCTGACAAATTCCGCCGCTGTATAAAGCCTTGAATGATAAACCCACTGGTCATTCACACGCATCGGTCTCTGAGGAGTAAAGTCAATGGGAAGGCTGTCCTCGGTAAACACCGTCAAGCCGTATGACGCCACCATCTCGGGGATTCCGTGATTTATCTCAGGGTCTATGTGATACGGCCTTCCGATAAGCGCAATACCGTTTCCGTTTTCTTTCTCCATCAGCTTAAAGATTCTCTCTCCCTCACGGCGAATATCGGCCTTTGCCCGGCGCTGTTCCTTCCAAGCGGAATCGACCGCCCTTCTAACCTCGTCCGCCGGGATGCTCCATTCGTCATCACAAAGCCTTACAAGCCGGTCGGCCGCCGTTTTTTTATCGGTAAACGCAATAAACGGTCTGACATAATTTATGCCCTTCAGAGCTATGTCCTCAACATTATTTTTCAAATTCTCGGGATACGAAACAACAATCGGACAGTTATAGTGGTTCTGCGCACCCGGTGTCTCCTGATGCTCATAAAAAACACACGGGTGAAAAATCGTTTTAACTCCGTTATCTATGAGCCATTGAACATGACCGTGTGCAAGCTTCGCCGGATAGCACTCGGATTCAGACGGAATCGACTCCATCCCGAGCTCGTATATCTTTCTGTCCGAGAAAGGCGAAACAACAACCGAAAATCCGAGTTCCTTAAAAAATGTAGCCCAAAACGGATAGTTTTCATACATATTAAGGACACGCGGAATCCCTATTTCGCCGCGGCTTGCCGCTTCAATCGAAATCGGCTCATAGTCGAACAGCCGTTTTCGTTTATATTCAAACATATTCGGTGCGCTCTTTTTTCCCGAAGCCCCGCCAAGACCGCGTTCGCAGCGGTTTCCGGTGATGTGCCGTCTGCCGCCGGGGAATTTATTAACCGTCAGCATACAATTATTTGAACATCTTCCACAGCGAACCGTCGATGTCTCATATGTAAGCGACAGAATTTCATCAAGCGGAAGCATAGAGGTTTCCTTGCCGCGGCAGCGGTTTTTGGCTATCAGGGCCGCACCGAACGCACCCATAATCCCCGAAATATCGGGGCAAATTGCCTCAACGCCCGCTATTTTCTCAAACGCACGGAGAACCGCCTTGTTATAAAACGTTCCGCCCTGAACAACTATATTTTTGCCGAGGTCCCTTGCATCGGCAAGTTTAATAACCTTAAACAGCGCATTTTTTATGACAGAATAAGCAAGTCCGGCCGAAATATCGGCAACGGACGCCCCCTCCTTCTGTGCCTGTTTCACGTTGGAATTCATAAATACTGTGCATCGCGTGCCCAAATCGACCGGATTCTCAGCAAACAGCGCCTCACTTGCGAACTCGGCGGCGGTATAGCCGAGAGAGCTTGCAAAGTTCTCAATAAACGAGCCGCATCCCGATGAACACGCCTCGTTTAAAAGCACATTGTCGACCGAATTATTTTTAAGCTTAATGCACTTCATATCCTGACCGCCTATATCCAAGACACAGTCAACATCCGGATTGAAAAATGCCGCCGCCGTGCAGTGTGCAATCGTCTCAACCTCGCCCTCGTCAAGGCAAAATGCCGATTTAAGCAAGGCCTCGCCGTATCCGGTCGAACACGAATACGCAATCCTCGCCCCGGCGGGGAGCTTAGTCTTTAATTCGGCAACAGCTGAAATCGCGGTCTTTATCGGGCTTCCCTGGTTTCCCGAATAGAATGAATAAAGAAGCTGACCGTCGCTTCCGATAAGAGCCATCTTTGTCGTTGTAGACCCCGCATCGATTCCGAGGAAGCAGTCACCCTCATATGATGAAAGCTCCTCCTTCTTCACAACCGCCGCCTTATGACGCAAGCAGAACTCGTCATATTCCGCCCTGCTTGCAAACAACGGGTCAAGCCGTTTAATTTCAAAGTCCATAGCCACGCCCTCGCCCAGACGTGAAATAAGTTCATCTATATCGGCACCCGTCACCTCATCGGCCTCAAGCGCCGCACCCATAGCGGCAAAAAGATGTGAATTTTCGGGGTCAACCGTGGTCTCGGGCGTAAGCTTAAGCGTGCGTATAAAAGCCTTTTTCAGCTCGGGAAGGAAGTGAAGCGGCCCTCCCAGAAACGCAACACAGCCGCGAATCGGCTTGCCGCAGGCCAGTCCCGAAATCGTCTGATTTACCACCGCCTGGAAAATAGAAGCGGCGAGATCCGCCTTTGTTGCTCCCTCGTTTATGAGCGGCTGAATATCCGTCTTTGCAAACACGCCGCATCTCGCGGCAATAGGATAGATTTCGCGGTAGGATTCAGCCTCTTTGTTCAATCCGGCCGCATCGGTCTGCAAGAGGGCGGCCATCTGATCGATAAACGAACCTGTTCCGCCGGCACAAACGCCGTTCATACGCTCGTCTATTCCGCCGTCGAAGTATATGATTTTTGCATCCTCGCCGCCAAGTTCGATGGCAACATCGGTCTGCGGCGCAGTATATTGCAAGGCCGAAGCAACGGCAACAACCTCCTGGACAAATTCTATATTAAGCGCCTTTCCCAAGTTAATCGAACCCGACCCCGTGATTCTGGGTTTAAGCATACACTCTCCCGTTTGCTCACGTGCCTTAATCAAAAGCTCAGCCAGGGTCTGCTGAGTATGTGAGCAATGGCGGCGGTACTGACCGAATATTAAGTTGTTTTCATCGTCAAGCAGAACAAGCTTAACGGTAGTTGAGCCTATATCAATACCGGCTTTATATTCTTTCATGTTTCATCCTCCAACCTCAGAGAATTTTATGTCACCGCAGGCAAAAACTTTGTCACCCAAACGCGGTTTATATCGAATTTAATCACAACAATTATAGCATAACACCTTTTAAATTACAAGTGGAAATTGTTATAAAAATATCAGGCCACCTTGTCCGATATCAAAAATATACTATTAAAATATCAGAAATATGTTATTTTTCTCAATTGACAAATCATTTGTTTTGTGATAACATACAGAGTAGATAGGATGAATTAAATTACATATAAAAGGGGACTTTGACTATGAATATTTTGGTTACAGGCGGCGCCGGCTATATCGGCAGTCACACTTGCGTTGAGTTACTTGAAAACGGCTATGACATCGCTGTGCTCGACAATCTCGACAACAGCTGTGAGGAAGCGCTTGAACGTGTTAAAAAGATTACCGGAAAGGATTTTCCGTTCTATAAGGTTGACCTTCTTGACTATGAGGCGACCGACAAGGTCTTTGCTGAGAACAAGTTTGACGCGGTTATTCACTTTGCCGGTCTTAAGGCTGTAGGTGAAAGCGTTGCTCAGCCGCTTCGTTACTATCACAATAATATTACCGGAACATTAAACCTCTTAGATATAATGAATAAGCATAACGTTAAAAAGATGGTATTTTCTTCATCGGCTACCGTTTACGGCGACCCGCATACGGTTCCGATTAAAGAGGACTTTCCTCTTTCCTGCACCAACCCCTACGGTCAGACAAAGCTGACTATCGAATATATCTTAAAGGATTTGTGCAAGTCCGATCCCGATTGGGGCGTTATTCTTCTCAGATACTTCAACCCGGTAGGCGCTCATAAGAGCGGTCTCATCGGTGAAGACCCGAACGGTATCCCGAATAACCTGATGCCGTATATTTCACAGGTTGCTATCGGAAAGCTCGAGTGCCTCTCGGTATTCGGTGACGACTACGACACAAAAGACGGCACAGGTGTTCGTGATTACATTCACGTTACCGACCTTGCGGTGGGTCACCTCAACGCTCTCGAAAAAATTAAAGACGAAAAAGGTGTATTGATTTACAACCTCGGAACGGGCGTAGGCTACAGCGTTTTGGATATGGTTAAGGCATTCTCAAAGGCCTGCGGCAAGGATATAAAATATAAAATCGTCGGCAGACGTCCCGGAGATATTGCGGCTTGCTACGCTGACCCGTCAAAGGCTAACAAGGAACTCGGCTTTAAAGCGGTTCACACGCTCGATGAAATGTGCGCCGATACCTGGAACTGGCAGACAAAGAATCCGAACGGATATAAAGGCTAAAAAAGCTAAAAAAGCTAAAAAACTAAAAAATGAGAGGCTCCCCTTTTTAAGGGGAGCTGTTATATATGATTACAGTTAGGAGTTTAATATCGTGCAGTCAACAAAAGAGAAAAATTCAGCGGTTTTCCGTGACGGAATCCGCGACGGAATTCCGATTGCGCTGGGTTACCTCGCGGTATCTTTTTCACTCGGAATAGCCGCGAAAAACGCGGGACTTTCGGTTTTTCAGTCATTCATCGTCAGCGCTCTCTGCAACGCTTCGGCAGGGGAGTACGCAGGGATAACTCTGATTGCCGCGAAGGCGGCGTATATAGAAATCGCGATTATGACTTTCATAGCCAACGCGCGATATATGCTTATGACCTGTGCGCTGAGCCAGCGAATCTCACCCGATACAAGTCTTTTTCACCGAATGATAATGGGTTTTTATACAACCGACGAGCTTTTCGCGATTTCTATTTCGCGGCCGGGATATGCCAATCCGTTTTATATGTACGGGGCGGTCGCGATTGCCGCGCCGGGCTGGGCATTTGGAACTGCCCTCGGCGCGATTGCCGGAAGTATTCTTCCGCTCAGACTCGTCAGTGCCCTCAGTGTTGCTCTTTACGGAATGTTTTTGGCGGTTATCATTCCGCCCGCCCGAGAGAACAAGATTATCGCCGGAATAATCATCTTCTGCTTTGCGGCGAGCTATGCCGCGGCGAGCCTGCCCATATTCAGCGGAATCTCTGAGGGAACAAAAACCATAATTCTCACTGTGGTAATTTCGACCGCGGCGGCGGTTCTCTTCCCGAGAAACATTGAGGAGGTCTGAAAATGACTCATAACAGTTATATCTATATATTGATTATGGCGGTTGTCACCTTTGCCGTCAGGGCACTCCCGATAACACTCATACGAAGGCAGATAAAAAGCAGATTTCTTCAATCATTCCTGTTCTATGTGCCGTATGTCACTCTTTCGGTTATGACCTTTCCGGCAATACTCAACGCAACACAAAGTCCGGTTTCGGGCGCTCTTGCTCTCCTTGCCGGAATCATTGCCGCTTGGTTTGGGGCGGGCCTTTTCAAGGTCGCTGTTTCCTGCTGTGCCGTTGTGCTTATCGTCGAATTTATTTTGCCCTTTATATAATGAAAGCCGCTCGATTGAGCGGCTTTCATTATATACTTACTATATTTCCGTCTAAATCCTTCCAGATAAACTTCTTATCCTCATAAATCATATAGCCGTGCCGGCTTCCCTCTTTGGGTATTGAAACCGACCCCGGATTCATATAGGTATAATCACCGTGGGAAACGCACTTCGGAATATGCGTATGCCCGTTCAGCAGGACATCGCACCTTCCCATCGGCGGAAGATTATTTTCGTTATAAATATGCCCGTGTGTTGCAAAGATAAGCCTTCCGTCAAGGTCGAGTATGCTATAATCGGCCATTATGGGGAAATCAAGCACCATCTGATCAACCTCAGCATCACAATTCCCGCGGACACAAATTATTTCGTCCTTTATATTGTTAAGCATAGCTATAACCGACTTTGGATTATAGCCGCGGGGAAGGTCATTCCTCGGGCCGTGATACAATATATCGCCCAAAAGCAAAAGCTTATCGGGCTTTTCATCGTTATATCTCTTTAAAAGTTCCTCACAATATAATGAAGAGCCGTGAATATCTGATGCAATCATTAGTTTCATAATCATTCTCCTTTTTTCTTAGCGGAAAGATAATAATACCCCGTCTCAAAAGCCATAATTCCGAAACGGCAGATTATTTCCTTTCGGCTATCTTATCACACTCATTTTAAATTGTCAAGAACAGTCATATCAATAGTAGAAATTGTACTTGAAATTTATGCTGTTTATTGATATAATTAGATTATATTATTGGCTCAAACGATTTAAGGAGTGATTCTGATGTTTAAAGAAAATACTGAATTTGACATAATCGGTATGGGGGAAGTTATGCTTCGGCTCTCGCCCCCGGGTAAGGAAACAATTTCTCAAAGCAAGGTCTTTGAAAAAAATGTAGGCGGAAGTGAATTAAACGTTGTCTCGGGTGCGGCTATGCTTGGCGTTCGCTCGGCAATGATTACCAAAATACCGGCAAATAAAATAGGCCATTTGGTTCGAAATCAAATCTCGGGCGGAAGTGTAAGCGACAAGTATCTTGTATATGATAACTCCGCCGAATCGCGTCTTGGTATATACTATTACGAAAGCGGCGCATATCCGCGAAAGTCCTCGGTTATCTATGACCGTGCGAGGTCATCTGTCTGCTCGCTCAGTCTTGACGAGATTCCCGATGACATTTACAGCAAAACAAAAATTTTTCATATAAGCAGTATTACCCTGGCACTAAACCCCAATCTCCGCAAGACGGCACTTGAGGTAATAAAACGCTTCCACGAGGCAGGGGCGCTGATTTCATTCGACGTAAATTACAGAGCCGCACTCTGGAGCGAGGATGAAGCCCGTGCCGTTATCGAGGATGTATTCAATTATGTTGACTTTCTCTTTGTTTCGGAGGAGACCTCTCGGCGTATGCTCAGACGCACAGGAACTCTCGAAGAAATTATGGAGGGCTATGTAAAAGACTATGGTGTAAAGCTTGTTGCCACAACGAGACGTGAAGCGATATCACCGACTTGCCACAACTTTAACTCAAAGATTTTCTATGACGGAAAGTTCTATGAAGAAAAGCCGTACAACGGCATTGAGGTTATCGACCGAATCGGAAGCGGTGACGCTTATCTCTCGGGTGTTTTGTACGGCCTTCTTAAAACGGGAGACGTTCAACAGGCGCTTGAACTCGGCAACGCGTCTTCCGCTGTCAAGAACACTGTTCTCGGCGATATGTCGGTCAGCAGTATAGACGAAATTATGAATGTTGTAAAATCACACAAGGCAACCGGCCGACAGGACGAAATGGTTCGATAGGATTTTTAATTTGTATCTGCGTATAAAACGCAGATACAAATTATATTTAAAATATTACTTGAAATTTTATCCGAGATATGCTATAATATTTCTCGGATTGATATGTGCCTGTAGCTCAGCTGGATAGAGTGTCAGACTCCGACTCTGAAGGTCGTGCGTTCGAATCGCATCAGGCATACCAAAATGCGGCAAGTCATTGTCTGCCATCTGATAAGACGGCGGCTTTTAGGACTTGTCGCTTATTAATTTTAAATTCAAGGAGAATACGATGAACGATAAAGAATTGAGAGAAATCAGACGCAGATTCAGACCCGACCAAAGCAATATTATGGGTATCCGCGGCTGTCTTGTAAACGAAAACCGCGAAATCGTGACAACATTTTATCAGCCGATGGTTAAATGTACCGCCGATGAAAGCGAAAAACTTCTCGCCATAATGAAGAAGTCACTATCAGGCGGCCTCGGTTCAAACCTAATCGATATAAGTTTCAGCACAAAACAGGTAATGGAAAGCGAAGAACATTCGCTTTTGATGGATATGCGAAAATCCGCGCTTAAAGATGAAGACGCCGTGAATTCGTTTTATAATAAGGTCATAGAAAGTGTGAGTATGGACGGTAACTATGTTATTCTTTTGGCATATGACAACTATGACGTTTTCACGTATACCACCGACGGTCAAAAAGAGGATTCAGCCGATGTTTTTTCATACATAATATGCAGTATTTGCCCCGTAAAACAGATGAAAACCGCACTTTCATTCCGCGATTATGACAACTCGTTTCATTCAATCGATGCCGATTTAATGCTCTGTCCGCCACAGCTCGGATTTATGTTTCCATCGTTTGATGACCGCTGTGCAAATATCTATGGCGCACTTTATTATACAAAGGATATTTCAAACATAAACGAAATGTTTATCGAAAAAATATTCAACACTCCCCTGCCTATGTCCGCTTCCGAACAAAAGGAGTCATTTGATAGCTGTCTTGTTGAAACCCTTGAGGGTGAATGTGATTTTGAGACCGTCCGCTCGGTTCATGAACAGATTTCTGAAATTGTTCGTGAACATAAAGAGTCAAAAGACGATGAACCCCTCACCATGACCAAGAAAAAACTTGAAGAGGTTCTTGAATATTGCGGCGTTGACGAAGAAAGGGTCGGAACATTCGACAAAAAGTATGATGACGAGTTCGGCTCTGACACCGAAATCAATCCCAAAAACATAGTAGATGTCAAGAAGTTTGAGCTTGCCACCCCCGATGTAACCATAAAGGTAAACCCCGAACGCAAAGAACTTGTCTCAACTCAGATAATCAATGGAGTAAAGTATATTTTAATCCGCGCCGCCGACGGTGTAGAGGTAAACGGAGTAAACATAAATATAAAATAAAGGGGGCGGATGCCCCCTTTATTTTATATTCTCGCTACGCCTGTTTTGCGTGCCGCCTCTGAAACCGCAGCGGCAACCGCCTTTGTAACATTAGGATTAAACGAATCCGGAATAATATAATCCGGCGTGATTTCATCCTCTTTTATAACGCCCGCTATCGCTCTCGCGGCCGCAATCTTCATCTCATCATTAATATCCCTCGCGTGTACGTCAAGCGCACCTCTGAATATGCCCGGAAAAGCAAGAACATTATTAATCTGATTCGGGAAGTCGCTGCGTCCCGTACCCATAATGGCAACGCCTGCCGCCTTCGCCTCATCAGGCAGGATTTCGGGAACAGGGTTTGCCATTGCGAAAACAATCGGATTATCCGCCATAGTCTTTATCATCTCGGGTGTAAGAGTCTTAGGCGCAGAAACGCCGATAAAAACATCCGCACCTTTGATTACCTCTTTCAGCGAACCCGAGCGCTTGTTGTGATTTGTAATCTGTGCCATCTCTTTTTTAGAATCGTTAAGACCCTCTCTGCCTTCATATACCGCGCCTTTTCTGTCGCATATGATTACCTCTTTAAGTCCTACGCTTATAAGAAGCTTTGTGATAGCAATGCCTGCCGCTCCGCAGCCGTTGACAACGGCCTTAAGCTCGGAAATATCCTTTTTAACAAGCTTAAGCGCATTTATAATTGCCGCAAGAACAACCACCGCTGTGCCGTGCTGATCATCGTGAAAAATCGGAATATCACATACCTCTTTAAGTCTCTTTTCAATTTCAAAGCATCTCGGTGCCGAAATATCCTCAAGGTTTACACCGCCGAACGAACCGGCAAGAAGTCTAACCGTATTAACTATATCGTCCACACTCTCAGAACGTATGCAAAGCGGAAAAGCATCGACACCGCCAAAGCGTTTAAATAGAGCGCACTTGCCCTCCATAACCGGCATACCCGCCTCTGGGCCGATGTCACCGAGACCCAAAACCGCGCTTCCGTCAGTCACGACGGCAACCAGATTCCCTCTTCTTGTATATTTATAGCTTAAATCAGTATTCTCTGAGATTGCCAAACAAGGCTCAGCAACACCCGGAGTATACGCAACAGCCAAATCATCACTGTTTTCAATATCGCATCTTAAGGCAATCTCAAGCTTGCCCTTCCATTCTTCATGTTTTTTTAAAGCATATTCTTTTTTGTCCATTTTAGAAGTACCCCTTTCTGTCTTCTCTAATTAGCTATTATAATATAATGCCGCTCAAATTTCAAGTGTAAATAACACAAATCAGAAAATTTTGTCGATATATGCATAATATTAAAAAATTTTACTCATAACTCTGTCAAATACCTCGCCTATACTGTCTCTTAAGACTATATCCGCACGGTTGTCAAACGAGGTTTCACCTTTGTTTATAAGCACAATGTTCCGTCCTCTGAAATACCCGAGGTATGACGCGGCGGGGTATACTACGAGCGAGGTTCCGCCGACTATAAGAAGGTCTGCCGCAGATATTGCCGATACCGCGGCCGCAACCGCTTTTTCGTTCAGCATTTCACCGTACAGCGTAACATCGGGCCGAACAAGTGCTCCGCATTTCGTGCAATGCGGGACCGCTCCGCCGAGCGCCTCGACCTCTTTATAAGGCATATTCTCACCGCAGGCCGAGCAATAGTATCTCTTCGTCGTTCCGTGAAGCTCTATCACATTCCGGCTTCCGGCAAGCTGATGAAGATTATCTATATTTTGTGTTATAACCGCGTTTAACATACCCTCTTTTTCAAGCCGGGCAAGAGCCTTATGCGCCTTGTTCGGCTCCGCCCCGGTGTCAAAAAAGTATTTCTTACAGAAATCATAAAATGTCTCGGGGTGCTCAAATAAAAAATCGTGGCTTAAAATCACCTCGGGCGACACGCCGTATTCCTTAACGGAATTATATATTCCGTCCTCGCTTCGATAATCCTTTATTCCGCTTTCGGTTGACACCCCCGCGCCGCCGAAAAACACCGTGTTTTCACTTTCCTTAATCATTGCCGCAAAGCGGCTTATTTCTTCGTCTGTCATCTCTGTCACTCCGTTTTGTTTAATATTTTATACTCTACCGGAATCATTCCCGACTTCCAGAGGTATATTTTATGCTTTGCATCGCCAGGAATTTTTCCTCCGCAGACTATTTCAAAATTGTATGTTTCCTCGGCTTCGACCGAAAGGTTTTTTTCATCAAGTGTTTGTATCCCTATAAGCCGATTGTCGTTTGTATATAAGGCTAATATGGGGGTGAAAGCCAGAGCACTCGATGAAACGTTTTTTACCGTTATGCTGTCAGAAAACTTATTATCTTTTGCAGTTCCGCCGTTATCCGTCAGCTCAATAGGCACCTCATAAACGGTTAAATCAAATGAATATGTGTTGTTATAATAATATGCTTCGGGTATTGTTTTCTCTGGATCCAAGATTACAGTAACCGCATATTTTCCCTTGGGCAATGGTAGATAATAATAACTATAGCTATAGCTATATCCCGAATTTGTAGCTTCAACTGTGATTGTATTTAAATTTTTTGAGTCCGCAACCACACCGGTGCTTTTATTAACCGCCATGACGCTGTAGCTTAACTCTCCCGTATAATCTTTTCCCGCACCGTTATCAATTGTTGGAATAACGGCTAACTTTTCCGCCTTATCTGAAGTTATACTCTTTTCATCAGAGCCATTTACCGACACAGTGCTGATATAAAAATCACAATTATTTATCATATCCCGCGTTGCAGCTGTATCTTTCTCATATAAAACATTCTCATTATACGGCTTTAATAACGTGAAGCCCACAAGCACGCCGACATTTGTATCTCCGCCATACCCGTCAAATTCCCATGTATCATAACCGGATCTGTTATACTTCTTCATATTTAAAATATGCATTTTATTCGGTGCCTGTGTCCTGTCGCTGTTCTGCGTCCGGTCCGAATCGGAGTCAGTCACGATAAGAGCCTTCATATAATCAAAGCTGTCAGACGGCTCGGTCTTATCATAAATATATCCCCACATCGTTATTGCGTGTCCGCCGTTCCCGGCTCCGTTCTTCATCCATGATACGCTTACCCCTACCGCGTTTCCGTCTTTTAATGCACTGAGCGTTTCCAAAATGTCCTCGTGTTTTTCCACATTCACAGCGGAGGTCACACCGCTGTATGCATAGTCCTTTAAAAAACCTCCTGATTCCCCATAATTATTTACTGTCGACCAATTTTGACCTGTGGCCTTCTGAACGGCATAATATCCGTTAAAAAACCATTGCAGTCCGTAATACTGATTACCGCCGTTATCATTGAAATTGCTAACAAATAAATCAAAGATTGTATCTTCGTTTAAAAACTTATCTGAAACTTCAGGATTAACCTCTGCCGCCTTTTTGGCCCAACCTGAATATTCAAGCATATCCGCGGTTGACGCCGCCCAGCATAAATTATCGTCTTGTGCCTTGCCGAACTTTAATTTTTCCGTGTCTATAAAGTTGGCATCTGTTATACTGAATTTTGAATTTTCAAGCTTTGATTTCAACAGTTCCTTTTGAACATTCTCGACATTATTCTCCGTCAGTCCTGTTATAAAAGCATATTCGGTTGTATCGTTAAGCCTAAACTCAACCGAATAATAGCCGCCCGCCGAAAGCGATGCCCCGGAAGAAGTCAGAAGCGGCAGGCGATTGTCGCCTTTGCTTTCGGTTTGTTTTATATTATTGAGCCTTACCTCTATAACCTCTTCATCACCGAAATATATTTTATAAGAACCGATTTTCGGGAATGCCGCGCTTTCTTCAAGTCTATCGGCATCTATAACGCCCGAAAGGCGGTGTTCCGCACCCTCTGTATCGGTTATAACCGAATAAAACCCTTCATAATCCAGCGTCTTAACCGACAAAAATTCAACATCGCCAAAGGCGTATCCCGTCACCGCGGTCAAAAGCATAATCATTACGGCCGCCGCGGCAAGCATAGTCTTTTTCACTTAAACATCAACCCTTACACTATGATTTTATTATACTCATATTCTACCATAAGTATTATTGTACGGTCAAGCAAAAATTTTTTTATACTGTTGACAAAACTTGTTCTTGGTTATACAATTTTAAAAAACATTCCGAGCTTTTAAAAACCATTCCAACTTTTTCGGCGTTCCTGCGTGTAATATAATGAATTAACTATGGAGATGCGTAAAAATGCCCGAATCAAACAAATTCCCCGCCCGCGGGTCGTTTACTTCAAATGTCGTGATAATTTTTGCGGCACAGATAATTTCGCGGAACACAAGTCACAAACCCAAAAGCTTTCAGATTTTATATACTCAAAAAGGCTCAACTCGCATAAAAACAGCGGTTTGAGCCTTTTTGAATTATTTTATTTTTCGCTTAGCGAGCCTTAAAAGTTACACATTCTGTGTCACAAGAGCTGCAGCAAGTCTTTGACGAGCCTACTTCAATCTTGCCCGCTGTGCACTTTGAGCCGTTTTCGTTGTAGGTGCATTGCTGAACACTGCAAAAAATTCCGGGATTTGTTGAATTGTCCATTTTAATGTCCTCCGTAAGGTTATATATTTTTAAGCCTTTATCGGCTACAAAACTATATTGCCTCAAAACGAAATAAAATATTCAAAAATTTTATATTTTTTGAACCATATCCAAAAGCTCTGCTTCGCTTATAACCGAAACACCAAGGGATTTCGCTTTTTCGAGCTTGCTTCCCGCCTCTTCACCGGCAACAACAAAGTCAGTCTTTTTCGACACGCTTCCACTGACCTTTCCGCCGTTTGATTCTATGAGCGACTTTGCCTCGTTTCGCTTCAGCGTAGGAAGCGTCCCGGTCAGCACGAAGGTCTTTCCGCTTAACGCGTCGCCGGCACGCTGTGCTTCATAGGTAAGCTTAACCCCCGCACAGCGAAGCCTTTCGATGATGTCTAAAGATTTCTCCTGTTTGAAGTATGCACAAAGACTATCCGCCATCTTCGCCCCTATTTCGGGGACTCCCGAAAGCTTCTCCGCGCTTGCATCAATCAGCGCGTCGATATTTTCGTATTCGTTTGCAAGAATCTGTGCCGCACGGCTTCCTATCATTCTTATTCCAAGCCCCACAAGTACCCTGTCAAGGCCTTGTTCCTTTGACCGTTCAATCGCGTCAATAAGGTTCTGAGCGGATTTTCGGCCAAAGCGTTCAAGACTCACCAAATCGTCAAATTTCAGGCTGTATATATCCGCACAGTCCGAAATCAATCCCTCGTCAAGAAGCTGTTCCACCACCGACGCACCGAGGCCGTCTATATCCATCGCCGGCTTTGATACAAAGTGAATTATACTGCGAAGCTGCTGCGCCGGGCAATTTGAATTTGTACATCTGACCGCCGCTTCTCCTTCCTCGCGGACAAGCGGTGCACCGCATACCGGACAGACCTCCGGCATCGAAAACGGCTTTTCGTCGCCGTTTCGAGCCTCTTTTATAACCTCGGTCACCGCGGGGATTATATCTCCCGCCTTTTGAATAACCACTGTGTCGCCGATTCTTATATCCTTTGCGCGGATGTTGTCAATATTGTGAAGTGTGGCACGGCTGACGGTCGAACCCGCAATCCTGACAGGTTCAAGCACCGCGTTCGGCGTTACCACTCCCGTTCTTCCCACCTGAAGAACAATATCTAAAAGCTTCGTCCGTTTCTGTTCAGCCGGGAATTTATAAGCCGCCGCCCATTTCGGTGTCTTGCTGGTGGTTCCGAGAAGTTCACGCTGAGCGAACGAATCGACCTTTACAACCGCCCCGTCAATATCAAACGTGAGGTTACCGCGTTCCTCACCGATACGCAGAACCTCGGCATATGCTTCTTCTATCCCCTTAAAAATTCTGTCTCCCGGTATTGTCTTAAACCCGATGCTTTTAAGATAGTCAAGGGATTCGCGGTGACCGCGGAGTTCCTTCCCCTCAATCTGTTGAACATTAAAAACAAATATATCAAGGCCGCGCTCAGCCGCAATCTTACTGTCAAGCTGACGAAGCGACCCCGCCGCCGCGTTTCTGGGATTGGCAAAGAGCGGCTCGCCCTCTGCCTCGCGCTGTTCGTTAAGTCTTAAAAAACTCTTCTGCGGCATATAGACCTCTCCGCGAACCTCTAAAAAAGGAAGCGGCTCGCCCAATCTGAGCGGTATGCTCTGAATCGTTTTGAGGTTTTGGGTTATATCCTCACCGATAAAGCCGTTTCCGCGCGTGGAACCGCGCGTGAAAACACCGTCCGTATATTCAAGCGATACAGAAAGCCCATCTATCTTCATTTCGGTCACATAATCAACACATTGGACCTCAAGCGCGGCACGAACCCTCGCGTCAAATTCAAACAGCTCTTCCTTTGAAAAAACGTCAGATAGGCTCTGCATCTGAACGGTGTGCGAAACCTCTTCAAACCCCTCTGAAATCTCACCGCCGACCCGCTGTGTCGGCGAATCGGGAGTAACAAGCTCGGGATTCTCGCTCTCTATTTCTATCAGCTCGCGCATAAGCCTGTCATATTCAAAATCCGAAACGGTCGGGTTATCCAACGTATAATACTCATATCCGTAACGTGTCAAAAGCTCTCTCAGCTCCTCCGCACGGATTCTTGCCTCTTCCTTCGTCATATCGTCACTCTCCAATGGTCTTTATCGGTTAATATAAGTT
>CAJKNM010000021.1 GCA_905201285.1 uncultured Eubacteriales bacterium
TTTTCGGGTATCGAACCCGTAAACAAAACCGAATCCTCTGTGATTCCGGATGCGCCGCCGATAAAGCCGTAGTCAAAGCCATTGAGACATACCCCTCCAACCTTAATCGGAATTCCGGTTAATCCGCTGACATTAAGCGTTGTTTTATAAATCCCCATATCCTCAGTTATAAATTTTTCATTACTGATTGGACATATATTGCATTTAGCATAGCCTTGTTTTATGTTTATTATCGTAAAATTATGTGTATTATAATAATCTAATATACTCTTTTCTGCGTATTTTGTGTTACAAAGAACAAAGCCCCCTACTCTTGCTATATTATATGCACAGTTTTCGGGATAGGTGCGGCCTATTTTGAAAATTCCTTTTTTAAGAACTATGTGCTCAGGCAGAACTTCTTTGTAATAATCAAATACTGTCGGTTCGCAAAAGGCAAGGCTGTCGGATACAAAATGAATCTGCATATCCGTATGAGTCGAAACCGATTTATCAGCAATATCCACAGCGGTTGACAGAAAAACATTACCGATTTTACTGAGATTATCTTTTATTTCTCTGTCCGCAGTGCAGTCTAAGATAAAATTCATAATCTTCCTCCGCCGAATCAATTTAAAAATTCAAGAGCGAATTCAGAAAATAGTATTGCCCCAATTTTAAGAGAACTTTCATCGATGTCAAATGTATTTTGGTGTATAGGGCTGACAATACCGAGTTTTTCATTCCTGCATCCCAGCTTAAACAAAAGTGAAGGCCGAACCTGAGAAAAGTATGAAAAGTCCTCTCCTGCCATTGTTGCGTTCCCTCCGAAGATACAGTTTTCCTCTCCGATAGTTCTGCAAGCAGTCTTATAAAACCGCTCTGAAAGCGCAGAATCGTTTATCAAAGGCGGAAAAAGCTCACTGAACTCATACTCGCATTTTGCACCATACGCCGAGCAAATCCCGTTTGAGATCTCACCTATACGTTTCTTCAATAAAGCCCGAACCTCGTTCGTAAGCGACCGTGCTGTTCCGGTTATTTGAACCTCATCGGGAATTATATTTGTTGCTGTTCCCGAATGAATTGAGCCGATTGAAACGACCGCCTCATCAAACGGATTGATTTCGCGGCTGACAATATTCATAAGAGCGCTGATTATCTCTGTACTTATCATAATCGGGTCTATACAGTGATGGGGTTCTGCCCCGTGACCTCCCCTTCCTATAACCTTTATATAAAAATCATCGGGCGACGCATACAGAGAACCGGGTTTAACTCTGATTTTTCCGGCTTGAATATCTGAATCCATATGCAGAGCGATGCAGGCGTCAACATTAGGATTTTTAAGAATTCCGCTGTCAATCATAGGCTTTGCCCCGCCTCGAGTTTCTTCTCCCGGCTGAAAGACCAGCTTCACCGTACCCGAAAAGTCTTCCTTGAATTCATTCAGAACCCGACAGGTTTCAAGCAGGACAGCAGTATGCGCATCGTGACCGCACGCGTGCATAATGCCGTCATTTTGTGAGGCATATTCCTTATTTGATACCTCTTGAATAGGGAGAGCGTCCATATCGGCGCGAATCAAGAGTGTTTTATGATCGTTAGACTCTTTTTCACCGTCAATCTGAACAAGAACGCCTGTCCCGGCTATCTTTGACTTATATTGAACCCCGATATTATCAAGCTGAGAACAGATATATTCCATAGTTTTGAATTCTTTAAATGAAAGCTCGGGGTTTTGATGAATATGCCGTCTGTTTTCGATAATTAGTTGTTCATCTTCATATACCTTTTTAATAATTTTATCCATTTGTATCACTTCCGTTTTTGAAATATTCATATACGTTTTTAGCCGACCGTTTATCAAGAACCGAACACAATTCGTCATAGCTTGCTTTAGATATTCTCTCTACGGTTATAAATGTGTTAAGAAGCTTTTTCCGTTTCGCCGCACCAATACCCGGAATTTTTTCAAGCATTGAATAAACAGTCGCATTTTCGTGTCGTTTTCGAAATGATGTTATCGCAAAACGGTGAACCTCCTCCTGCACCTCGGAAAGAAATCTAAACAGTAGGCTATCGGGTTCAACATCAAATTCTTCATCAATATCAGTAAGCGCCCTTGTGCGGTGTTTGTCATCCTTTACAAGCCCGTAAACGGGTATTTTCTCGCCCAGCGTATCCATCAGCATACGAACAGCGGAGACGTGACCCTTTCCTCCGTCGAGCAAAATAAGATCGGGAAGCGGAAGAAACTTTGCCTTTTCCTCTGCTAAGCTTCCGTTTGATATTTGTTCAAGCTCATCGTATGCGCGGTTTATTCGCCGCGCAATAACCTCACGCGTACTTTCATAGTCATCCGCACCGTCAACCGTTTTTATATTAAACTTTCGGTAATCCTTTTTTGATGCCTTTGCGTTCTTATACACAACGCATACACCAATACTTTGTGCGCCCGAGATATTGGAAATATCATATGATTCGATTCTGAACGGAATTGTCGGCAGTGATAAAACCTTTGAAAGCTCGGATAAAACATCATTCTGCTGCATTTCCTCACGGTTGCGCTTGAAGATATGCTGCCTGAGTGTTTCTTCGGCATTCTTATTGACCATTTTAATAAGATGTGCCTTTTCACCGCGCTGCGGAACTAAAATTTTTATTTTATGCCCTACCTTATCAGAAAGCCATTCGGACATACTTTCATCATCGGCTATATTTTCGGGAATAAGAATTTCGCCCGGAATATTGGTGGCATTATAATAATATTGCTTCATAAATCCCGACAAAATCTCATCAGGGCTTGAATTTTCATCTTTAAAGACGAAATATTCAGAACCTTGTATCTTTCCCTCACGCATATAAAAAATCTGAACACAGCTTTCAAATTCACCTTTAAACAGACCGATTATATCGCGATTGTCTTTTCCGACAGAAAGCATTTTTTGCTTTTCGCCAAGCATCTTGAGACTTTCTATTTTATCTCTGTAGCGTGCCGCCTTTTCAAATTCAAGCCTATCGGATTCTTCATACATTTTTTTCTTAAGCTCTTCTATAATGAAATCGTACTTTCCTTCAAGCACCGAAGCGATTTGTTCAAATGTATCTTTATATTCTTCCTGACTGATTTTATTGCAGCAGGGCGCAGAGCATTGGCCAATATGATAATAAAGACAGGGCCTTGCGTGTTCCAGATTAAGCGGAAGCCTTTTGTTACAGCTTCTCACTTTAAAAATTCGTTTAATGGTTTCAAGAGCGTTTCTGACCATCATAGAACTCATATAAGGCCCGAAGTATTTAGCGCCGTCTTTTTTTAGCTTTCTTGTCATATAAATTCGAGGGTAATCTTCGTTAAGAGTAAGCTTAATATACGGATACTGTTTGTCATCCTTGAGAAGAATATTATATTTAGGCAGGTATTTTTTTATAAGGTTACATTCAAGCACAAGGGCCTCAACCTCAGAATCGGTCATAATGTAATCAAAGTCCGCCACATTTTCGACCATAGCAACAGTTTTTGGAGTATGATTTTTTGAATGAATAAAATAAGAGCTGACACGGTTTTTCAGATGCTTGCTTTTTCCGACATATATCACTTTTCCGTCGGAATTCCGCATTATATATACCCCGGGACTCATCGGAAGCTCTTTAAGTTTAGCTTTTAAATCAACCATAATATAACTCTCCGTTTCGATATGTATAGGCGTATGTCAAAAGCCGATAAATCTCAATCAGCTAAAAAGAGCACGCCGCTTGTATATTTACAAACGACCTGCTCTTAACCAAGACATAAATAAAACAACTTAAAACTTAAGCAAAGTTCGAGGAAATTAATTCCGATAACTCAGCAACAGCTTCTTCTTCATCCGGGCCCTCAGCTATAATAGTAATATTCAGGCCTTTGGTTATACCGAGCGATAAAACGCCCAAAAGACTTTTAGCATTAACTCTTCTATTGTCATTTTCAACCCAAATGCTTGATTTATACTCGTTTGCCTTCTGTATAAAAAAAGTTGCCGGTCGCGCATGCAGACCTACCTGATTCTGAACTACTACTTCTTTCATATACATAAAAAACGCTCCCCTTTATTGCCATCGTAGACTGTAAGTCGTTCTGCAATTAATAGTATAACTGCTACATTCAATTCTTACTACTATCATACTAAAAAATCGCTAAGAAGTCAATAGTTTTTTTCTATTTTCGATAAAAAAATTTTAATTTTTTGTTCATATTAAACAATTTTTGTTTGTATAAACAAAAATTAATATTTATAAAACAAAATGTTTGTCATTTTTAACAATTCAGGATTCGGCAACAAGTCGAAATCTTTGGGACGTTTAAAAATTAACTACTTTGTAAAAGGAGCAAGCTCATACCGGATAAAATAGCCTTTATCATGGCTGCACACCGGACACTTGTCCGGAACGTTTGTTCCTTCGAATATATGCCCGCAGTTAAGACACATCCATTTTTCGGATACATCAGAAACAAATAACTTGTTTTCAGCAAGAAGATTAGCAAGAAGCTCAAATCTGTCGCCATGTTCCTTTTCGATTGCGGCTATATTGCGAAATGTATTTTCAATCTGTGTGAATCCCTCGTTTTTAGCCGTATCTGCAAAGTTTTTGTATACTATATCATGCTCCTGGTATTCATTATGATGCGCCGCCTTTAAAAGTTTTTCAACATTGTCATAATTATCAATCGGGTACGTTCCGTCAATTTCAATATTCTCGCCCGAAGCTTCTTTTAATAAATCATAAAAGACCTTTGCGTGTGCCCTCTCCTGGTCAGCGGTAAATTTAAACACAGCTTCAATAACATAAAGATTGTTTTTCCGCGCATATGCCGCGGCAAATGTATATCTGTTTCTCGCCTGACTCTCGCCGGCAAACGCCTTGACCAGATTAATCTTAGTTATACTTTTTGAAAATTCCATTATTCATCCTCCACATTAAATATTTTAAATTAGTATGTATGGAAATTTCAAAATAATACATAAAAATTATTCAATCTGTTATGAATGATGATGGCCGCATCCGCAATCATCATCGCAGCACTCTTTATGCGAATGCCCGGATGCTTTCACTTTTTTTGACCTGCTCGATTTATTTCCTATTATCATATCATCTATTTTTAACTCACGGTATTCCTCGTTTAAACCTATACACTTACCGCAGTTATCGCAATACTTAAACGGGTTCAGGTCACAATAATCACATTCGCCGCAATCATCACAAACCTTTTTTTCGTCTAAAACGCACTTCCTTGTTGACATTTTGTTTCCCTCCTTTAAAAGGGTAAATTAAATAAGTTAAATTTTATAATACTTTTAGTTTATTTTTCTTCCGCTATGGATTTTATCATCATAACAATACTCTCAACGTCAGATTCACTGACGATTTCACAGCCGCTTCCCATATGCGAAACCGGAAGGTATAAACCGCCTGTGACTATTCCACCTCCGCTGATAGAAAGTCTTTCCGGAATAGGTGATGACTTACCTATAAAATTTTGTACGGTAACTTTCTTTTTTTCTGCTATTTCCGACAATCTTGATATAACGCTTTCGTTTGTTATATGACATCCGTCTTTTATCAAAATGCCGCACCCCTTATCAGTTACAAAACTTTTATCGGTTTTGGCACAAATAATTGGGTATGCCTCATCGGGTTTTAACTCTGTTTGACAAATCACTGCGAAATCGCGGCAAAACGATACTGTAAAGTACAAATCGTTTACACAATCATTTAAATCAGTTAAAACATTTTTTATAATTTTTGTCGAAATTACTGGGGTTATTAAAAATCCGTAAAGTTTATCACCTTTACGTTTGACACCTGTTTCTAAAAAACAAATGTCACCTGTTTTAACCATATTATCCTCCCATAACTCTATTTTAGATACTGATTTTTCCTTATTTTCATTACGAAATATTCCTACTGATTCACCGTTGAAATAAACTTCTCTGTCACCGAACGACTCAGCGTAATCAGAATTAGCCGTCCTAAAATCTGCTTTATTTTTATCTACACTCGTAATAATTATTTGATTTAGGCTGCATATAAATGGAAATAATATTCTTCTTCCGCTTCCTGATTTGTGAATTATAATATTATCAGACCTGTCGACTTTCATTTCACATTCTGTTTCTTCACAAAACTTAGACAGCTCATTCTTTATTTTATCAAACGTTAAAATTTGGTTTAAATCACTCTTCATATTTCTTTCCCCTTTGAACTCGATAATAATATTTCGATAACTCTGTGTGCTGATTTAATATCATTTTCATTCAATATACACACATCGGTATTTGCGTTTCGGCATGGAACCAAGATTTGTATAACCGAAAAATCAGCATTAACTGACTTTAACGCATCTGCTTCTCTCGCATTGGGACAAGTTGTCACTTGAACTTTTAAGTTAAACCGCTTCGCCGCTTTTGAAATTCTATTGTATATTGTCCGTTCCGTTATTGACGCGTTATCGGGAATTCCGAGAACCGCACCGTTGCCGAGAACAATTTCTTTAGCGGTGTTCACATCAATATAATCTATTATTACCCCAAACTTAGGAGGGGCGATATTTTGTGCCGCCACCTTCATACCACGGGACAGAATTTCGTGCTGAACTGTAAAAAGCCCATAAACATCGTCACATGAGAAGGTCTTGTCTTTTAAGACCTCAGTCAAAATTGCACATCCTGCTCTTCCGTTAAGTGCCTTTCCGAATATATAATCGCTGCCAAGTCGGCCGAAGTTTATATCAAATGTACATAAATCGCCTATTGTGACATATTTTTCGGCATCTTTCTTTGATTTCGCGCCTATATCAATAAATAGCTTCGATATGTCTATCGGTTTTTCTCTTTCTTCCTTGCCTGTCAGGTGGATTGCTTTAAACGAAATCACGCCGTATATACTTCCGATTTTCACGCGTTTTGATAGAACCGCCGCCGCATCTATTTTCCCTATAGTGCTGAACTTTAAATAGCCATCATCCGTTATATCGGTTATTATAAAGCCAACCTCATCCATATGTGCGGCAATCAGTATATCGTTAGTTTTTTTGTTGTAAACGTGAAGGTTTCCGATTGAATCAAATTTTTGCGGATATTCTTTTAATTCGTTTGAAATACAATCACGAACCTCGTCCTCAAATCCGCAAATCCCGTTTAAATTTGCCAGCCTTTCAATCAATGTCCATTCCTCCCTCTAACGCCTTTATAATAAGCTCTGCTGTGGTTTCAACATCTTCAACGCTTATTACTTCAACATTTGTGTGCATATATTTGAGCGGAATCGAAATAAGCATTGACGGTATTCCGCCGCCCGACACCTGAAGCGCCCACGCCGTTGTTCCGCTGGAATTCGGTGCCACCTCGATCCTGTAGGGAACGGAATCGTTTTCGGCAAGCGCGATAAGCTTTTTTGTATATCCGTAATGCAGATTAGGCCCTCTGCAAATTACCGCACCGCAGCCAAGCGGAAATACACCGGTTTTGTCCTTTGTATCAGGAGTCATTCCGTGAGTAACATCAACAACAAACGCCGCGTCCGCCGAGGATTTTACCGCCCCGGTGAATGCACCGTGAAGCCCTAACTCTTCACCAACGGAAAATAAAACTTCAATATTATATTTCAGCTTATCTTTATCTATATCATTTAATACCTTTATAATTGACGCAACGCCCGCCCGATTATCTAAAGCACCGCTGCAAACCTCGTTATCCAAAAGTGTGGTAAATACTGAATCGATGAGGATTTTTGAGCCGATTTTAATTTTAGATTTAAGCTCATCATACTCCATACCCGTGAATATATGAAGTCCCGAATAATTCGCCTTTTCTTCTTTAAAGGTATCATTATTCATTCCCGGGAGAATAATTCCTCTTATATGCTCACCTTCATTCAGAAACTCAACCTTCGAATACGGAAGTATTCTTTCATCAATCCCCCCCGCTTCCGAAAAAAGAACCGTACCGTCCTTGCAAATCTCAGTCACGATAAGACCTATCCTGTCCATATGTGCCTCAAGCAAAATCGTTTTGGCATTGATGTTTCCGCTGTTGATAAAGCCGTAGACATTTCCCGATACATCGGCCTCGATTCTATCGCAGACCCTCGATAGTTCTTTAGAGAGAAATTGCGCAATCTCAGTCTCATTCGAACTGACGCCACCTATTTTCGTCAGCTTTTCTATATACGTTTTTGTGTTCATTTTAGCTCGCTCCTGATTCATTCGTATATAGATAAGTATATCATAAAAGATAAAAAATTACAACACGTAATATTTTAGGATAAGCCTAAATATAATTTAATATAACATCAGAAAATGGGAGGATCAACCAATGAGCATTACTTTATCGGACGAACTGAAACATCATATCCTGCAAAACAGAATTAAATATATCTCTGTGCTGGCTGCACTTTTTGTCGGGCTTTTTGCGGGAACACTATTCACTTTAAAAGGCGGATTATCGTCGGGATATGCGGATAATTTTATTTCTATGTACAAGCTTCAGGGTGTGTCACCGTCACATATTTTCGCTTACTCTCTTCTTTCGTATTTAAGGATTATAGCAGTAATCTGGGTTTCCGGAAGATATGTTTTTCTTATGCCGCTTAACCATATACAAATTGCCTCTAAGGGCTTTGGCATAGGTTGTACAATATCGTATATGGTTTCGTGTTTTGGCATAAGCGGCGCCGTTTTCAGCTTTTTATCAATGTTCTTTCAAAGCATAATCTTTATACCCGTACTCATAGTCTACTCGGTTTATCAAATAAACTTTTCGTTAGAATACAGAACTGTCAAAAATTCGCCTGCCGCTTTTAAACAAAAACGAAGGATACTTATATCGGATTTAAAAAAATTGTTGCTTATTCTGCTTGCCGTACTCTTGTGTACCTGCATAGAGGCGTATATTGTTCCGCCGCTTATAAAGCCAATTTGTACGAAATTTATGTAAAATAATAAATTTTTTTCAAAAACCCCTTGTCAAATCGCATTGTATTATGTAAAATAGTAATAGTGCTTTGAAATGGGGAAGAATTATGGAAGACTATGAATTTGATTTTATGAATTATATGCGTGACAAAAGAAAAGCGTCAATAAATACATTAAATGCGTATAAAATCGATATATCAAAGTTCAGTGAGTATATCAAGGACAATTGCGGTCTGTCTTTGACCGATGTTAATAAGACAACAATATTGAATTATCTTATGGATCTTCAGTCAAACGGAAGATCCCATGCCACGATATCCCGCACATTGGCATCAATCAGATCGTTTTATAAGTATTTAACCAACTATGGATATATAACAAATGACCCTGCCTATGAACTTCGTTCGTTTAAATCAATCAGAAAATCGCCGCAAGGTCTGAGCAGGTTTCAGATAGAGATACTTCTTTCAATGCCGGAGCTAAAAAAAATAAAGGGTTATCGCGATAAGGCGATGCTTGAGGTTATGTATGCAACGGGTATGCGCGTTTCTGATTTGATTAATCTAAAACTAAGCGATGTTAATCTTGAAGTCGGATATATACTGTCACACAGCGGAACAAAGGAGCATATTATACCGATTTATGCCCTCGCCCGCGACAGCGTTAAGGCATATCTGGATAAACGAAAGGAAATACCGAACTCAGACAAGTCGGAAATATTATTTCTCAATCTAAGCGGACAACCCCTTTCACGTCAGGGTGTTTGGAAGATGATTAAATATTATCATAAAAAATCGGGTATAGGCGTTGATATTACGCCAAATTCATTAAGAAACTCTTTTGCAATACATATGCTTGAGGGCGGTGCTGATATTAAAACCGTTCAGGATATGCTCGGTCATACCGAAATTGCCTCAACAAAGGCATATGAACAAGCATTAAAGGATAAAATGTCCGATGAATATATTAAATGCCATCCAAGGGCAAAGTATTATAGATAAGGATTTTATAAATATAAAATCCTTAAAATTTGAAAGGAATGATTTCACAAATGAAGGTATTGGTAGTAGGCAGCGGCGGCAGAGAACACGCAATAATTTGGAAGCTGAGTCAGAGCAGTAAGGTCACAAAGATATACTGCGCCCCCGGAAACGGCGGTATAGCGGAACTCGCGGAATGTGTACCTATAAAGGTTATGGAATTCGATAAACTTATCGATTTTGCTAAAGAGAATTTTGTTGATATGACGGTTGTTGCGCCCGATGACCCTCTTGCCGCGGGTGCGGTTGACGCATTTGAAGCCGAAGGGCTTCGTGCCTTCGGTCCGAATAAAGCCGCCGCAATAATCGAAGGAAGCAAGGCATTTTCCAAAGATTTGATGAAGAAATACGGTATCCCGACTGCCGCTTATGAAGTATTTGATAACAGCGGACAGGCCATAGAATATATCAAAGAACGTAATACCTTTCCCGTTGTTGTCAAGGCGGACGGTCTTGCACTCGGCAAGGGCGTAATCATCGCCGAGGACTTCACGACCGCCGAAAAGGCTGTGCACGATATTATGGATGATAAAGTTTTCGGAGCGGCCGGCGGAAAAGTAGTTATCGAGGAATTTCTCACCGGTCCGGAAATTTCGGTTCTTGCCTTCACCGACGGAAAAACGCTTAAACCTATGGTTTCCGCACAGGATCACAAGCGTGCTCTCGACAACGACAAGGGTTTAAATACCGGCGGAATGGGCACGTTTTCTCCAAGCAGAATCTATACGCCGGAGCTTGCCGACGAGTGTATGAAAAACATATTTGTTCCGACTATGAACGCAATGAAAAAGGAAGGCAGAACCTTTAAAGGTGTGCTTTATTTCGGACTTATGAAAACACCCAACGGTGTTAAGGTGATTGAATATAACTGTCGCTTCGGTGACCCCGAAACACAGGTTGTTCTTCCGAGACTCAAAAGCGATTTGTATGAAATCTTTGATGCAATCATCGATGAACGTCTGAGCGATATTGAAATCGAGTGGGCAGATAACGCCGCTGTATGCGTTGTTCTCGCTTCGGGCGGATACCCTCAGAAGTACACAACCGGTTATGAAATCGAGGGTTTAAAACAGGCCGAAAGCCTCGGTGCACTCCTCTTCCACGCAGGAACAAAGTCAGAAAACGGAAAGATCTTGACCGCCGGAGGCAGGGTTTTAGGCGTGACCGCTCTCGGCAGTAATCTTGACGATGCAATCAAAAAGGCGTATACATTCTTAAAACCGATTCATTTTACCGATATGCACTATCGAACAGATATTGGTATCAAAAAACAATAATCAAAGTATTTTATGGCTCGCTTATCCGAAACGAACCCAAAAGTTATGCTTTTGACGTTTACGGCCAATAAGCGAGCCTGCTCTTTATGATATTTTAAGTCATACGTATAAGATGTTCCTGTTAATCTCAATTTTAGTATAATTTTATAGAAAAAAGTCTTGCTATTTGTTTCATTTAATAGTATAATAAAATGATAGCAAATTGAATATAACGAATCAATGTATTCGTTTAATCATAAAATTAGATATAAAGGACTGAAATTTATATATGAGAGAAATCGATTATACAATGCCGCTTCTGCCTATGCGCGGAATCTCGGTTTTCCCCGGAATGGTTTTGCATTTTGATGTAGCAAGACCCCGCTCGATTGCCGCGGTCAAAAAAGCGATGGACACGGACAAGCTTATTTTTCTCTGTAACCAGAACGATATAAGTTCTTCCGATGCCGATCCCGATGACCTTGCTGAGGTTGGAACGATTGCTGAAATACACCAGATATTAAATCTTCCCGACGGAAATCTTCGTGTTCTTGTCGAGGGGGTTGACCGCGCTAAATTACTTAATCATAATGATGAGGGGCATTATACCTCGGCCGGAATCATTAGCTTAAACAATATTGACGAAACACCCGAGACACGGGTTCAGGTGCTTATGCGCCGAACACTTCATCTTGTCGAGGAATTTAACGATATATATGACAGAATTCCGCCTGAAATCATTACCGCGCTTCTCGCCGTTGATGACCCGGGTGAGCTCGCTGACATTGTTGCGGCTCACTTCCCTCTGAAGCCTCAGAGCAAGCAAATAATCTTAGGTGAGCTTGACGTTGCCGTTCGTCTTGAAAAGTTAAACAGAATATTGTCTGACGAGCTTGAAATTCTGACCCTTGAACATTCAATTATGGACAAGGTTCAGACAAATATGGATAAAAACCAGCGCGACTATATGCTTCACGAGAAGCTTAAAGTTATACACGAAGAACTCGGCGATATGGATGAAGCGGATGCCGATATATCGCGTATCACAAAAAAACTCGAAGGGATGAATCTTCCTTTAGAGGTTTCGGAAAAGCTGAATGAAGAATTTGAGCGTATGCGAAGAACAAGCCCTATTTCTCAGGAATACGGTATCATACTGAACTATGTCGAAACAGTGGCCTCGCTTCCGTGGAATGTTTTCACAACGGACTGTACCGATATGGACAATGCCGCCGCAGTTCTTGAAAAAGAGCATTACGGATTAAAAAAAGTTAAAGAAAGAATTCTTGAATATGTAGCGGTCAAATCACTCGGCGGCAAGCCGAAAAGTAATATAATATGCCTTGTCGGGCCTCCGGGAACGGGTAAGACATCGATTGCCGTTTCGCTTGCTAAGGCTCTCGGACGGAAATATGTCAGAATCAGTCTCGGCGGCGTAAGAAACGAGGCCGAAATCCGCGGCCACAGAAAAACGTATCTCGGCGCAATGCCCGGCAGAATAATCGACGCCTTAAAACGCTCGGGTTCAGCAAACCCTCTTATTTTGTTTGACGAAATCGACAAGATGACAAGCGACAGTCTCGGCGACCCGGCCTCGGCCTTGCTTGAGGTTCTTGACCCCGAACAAAATAAGAGCTTTCGCGACCACTTTCTTGAGCTTCCGTTTGACCTTTCACAAGCTATTTTTGTGATGACTGCGAATACTCTTGAAACGATTCCCGCGCCGCTTCTTGACAGAATGGACGTTATTGAGGTTGAGGGATATACTGTCGACGAAAAGATACAGATTGCTAAAAAATACCTGCTTCCTAAACAGAGAAAGCTTCACGGACTCAATGGAACTCAGCTTCGTCTTGCCCCATCCGCTTATTCCTCGCTGATCGATGGTTATACACGGGAATCGGGCGTGCGTGAGCTGGAGCGGAAGCTTGCCGCTATTTGCCGAAAAACCGCTGTTAAAATTGCGAGGGGTGATGACACCGCGGTGTCGGTCAAAGCCGGCAATCTCAAAGAAATATTAGGAAGAAAAATCTATATTTCGGAAAAGAATGACGATAAAGATAAGGTTGGTATAGTTACCGGGCTTGCTTGGACAAGCGTGGGCGGCGACACCCTTTCAATAGAGGTAAACACCATGCCCGGAAGCGGTAAGCTTGAGCTTACCGGAAACCTCGGCGATGTTATGAAGGAATCGGCAAAAGCCGCACTCAGCTATGTTCGTTCAAACTCACAAAAATTAGGAATAAACACCGACTTTTATAAAAACACCGATATACATATCCATATTCCCGAAGGGGCGGTGCCTAAAGACGGCCCTTCGGCGGGCATAACTATGACAACCGCCATAATTTCGGCGCTTTCCGGAAGGAAGGTTAAGCATGAGATAGCTATGACCGGTGAGGTTACTCTTCGTGGCAGAGTTCTCCCGATCGGCGGACTTAAAGAAAAGACGCTTGCAGCCTATCGTTTCGGAATAAAAAAGATTATTATTCCCTATGAAAATAAGCCGGATTATGACGAGCTTCCCGATGTGGTAAAAAATAATATCACATTTGTTTTTGCAAAGGATATGGATACCGTTGCGGACACCGCGCTTTATCCGGCACTCAGCGGAAAGAAGCCGATTATTCATACTCAGCCGAAGTATATGGAAAAAACCGATTTGGCAATACAAGAAATCCGCAGCACAAATCTGAATTAACGGAGGGCTTTGTCTATGGACTATATCGAAGCGAAATTTTTAACAACCGCTGTTAAACCCGAGCAGTATCCCGACACCTTCGTGCCGGAAATTGCTTTTGTCGGACGTTCAAATGTGGGAAAATCATCGCTTATAAACTGTCTTACCAACCGGGCTAAACTCGCCAGAACGAGCAGTTCTCCGGGTAAAACAGCGACAATTAATTTTTACGAAATAAAAAATTCGTTCCGTTTGGTCGATTTACCCGGCTATGGCTATGCAAGGGTTTCAAAAACCGAACAGGAAAGCTGGGTCAAGATGATAGACACCTATTTAAGCGACAGATATAACCTTGTTCAGGTTATTCAGCTTGTTGATGCAAGGCACAAACCGTCAAAGGATGACATAACAATGATTAACTGGATAAAAAGCTTTGGCTATAAGCCTGTTGTCGTTGCAACCAAGACGGATAAATTAAAAAAATCTCAGCTTGAACCCAATCTGACCGAAATATATAACAGCCTTGAGCTTGATGATAACAGCATCCTCTTCCCTTTCTCTGCTCAGACAAGGCAGGGGAAAGATGAGGTTCTTGAATATATAGAAGCTGTGTGCAAAAATTTTACGAATTAATTTAAAGGAGTTTTACAATATGATAAACAAACCGAGAGGAACCGAGGATATTTTACCCGAGGATAGTCCGCTTTGGCGGAAAATCGAACGGACGGCACACGAAGTCTGTGAAAACTTCGGCTTCAAAGAAATCAGAACGCCGGTGTTTGAGGATACAAATCTCTTTCAGCGCGGAGTAGGTGATACAACCGATGTTGTTCAGAAGGAAATGTATACATTCGAGGATAAGGGCGGACGAAGCATAACCCTTCGTCCCGAGGGAACCGCATCTGTTGCCAGAAGCTTCATTGAACATTCGTTGTACGCGGGTCCGCAGCCGACCAAACTGTATTACATTATCTCGTGCTATAGATACGAAAAACCCCAGTCGGGACGCCTTCGTGAATTTCATCAATTCGGTATCGAATGTCTGGGAAGTTCTTCCCCCGCTACCGATGCGGAAATTATTACTCTTGCCCTGACATTCTTCAAGAGATTGGGAATTACCGATTTAAAATTGAATTTAAACAGCATCGGCTGTCCTGAATGCAAGAAAGAATATAACGAAAAACTGAGGGAATATTTCAAGCAATACGAAAATGAGCTTTGTGACACCTGCAAGACAAGACTCGAAAGAAATCCGATGCGAATTATCGATTGTAAGTCAGAGGCATGCTCTAAAATTGCTGAAGGTGCACCGAAAATGATAGACTTCCTCTGTGACGAATGCAGAGAACACTTTGATAAAACGTGTAAGTATCTCGACTCTGTCGGCGTTGAGTATGTAATCGACCCGAACATAGTCCGTGGACTTGACTATTACACAAGAACGGTGTTTGAGATTACCTCCGACGCACTCGGAGCGCAGTCGACAGTATGCGGCGGCGGCCGTTATAACGGATTAATCGAAGAAATCGGCGGAAAGCCTACCGAAGGCATTGGATTTGCGCTCGGAATCGAACGTCTTGTAATGATTATGAAGGCACAGGGGCTCACCGGTGATGTTGCATCGGGAACAGATATATTTATTGGTTCAATCGGCGATAAGGCTGATATTGCCGCATCAGTGTTAGTCTATAACCTGCGTTTAAACGGCATAAATGCCGAACGGGATCTTCTCGGCAGGAGTGTAAAAGCACAGATGAAATATGCCAACAAAATCGGTTCTCAATTCAGTATGGTTCTCGGCGAGGATGAGGTTGATTCTATGCAGGCTAATTTAAAGAATATGGAAACAGGTGAAACGGTTTCGGTTAAGCTTAATGCCGATGAAATCGCAAAACTTTTATGATAAATTCAAGGAGGAAATATAATGCAATTTGAAACAATGAACGGTCTGAAACGTACCCATATGTGCGGTACGCTCAGCAAGGATAACAACGGCGAAGAAGTAGTTCTTTGCGGCTGGGTTGCCCGTAACAGAAAACTCGGCGGTCTTGATTTTGTTACTCTTCGTGACAGAAGCGGAATAATTCAACTTTCGTTTAATGACGAGACTGACTCTGCTGTATTTGAAAAAGCAACAGCGCTTAAAAGCGAATATGTCATCGCCATACGCGGAACTGTTGCTCTGAGGACAGAGAAGAATATAAATCCCGATATGAAAACAGGTGAAATTGAGGTTTTAGTATCTGAACTTCGCGTTTTAAACGGTTCCGAAACACCGCCGTTTTATATCGAAGAAAACATCGACACAAACGATGCTCTGCGCCTTAAATACCGTTATCTTGACATCAGACGTCCGGATATGCAGAGAAATCTTATGCTTCGCCATAAGATAGTGAAGGTTGCCAGAGACTATTTTGATGACAACGGTTTTCTTGAAATAGAAACGCCTATTCTCACAAAAAGCACACCCGAGGGCGCAAGAGACTATCTCGTTCCGAGCCGTGTTCACCCCGGAAAGTTCTATGCCCTTCCACAGTCACCTCAGCAGTATAAACAGCTTCTTATGCTCGGCGGCTATGACAGATATTTTCAGGTTGCACGTTGTTTCAGAGATGAGGATTTGCGTGCTGACAGACAGCCTGAATTCACTCAGCTCGATATGGAGCTTTCCTTTATAGATATTGATACTATTATAGAGATAAACGAGGGATTCTTAAAAAGAGTTTTCAAAGAAGTTTTAAATATTGACGTTAAAACGCCTTTTGTCCGCCTCCCCTATCGTGAAGCGATGGAGAGATTCGGCTCGGATAAACCCGACACGCGTTTCGGTATGGAATTTGTAAACATTTCGGACGAGGTTCGCGGCTGTGGGTTTAAGGTTTTCTCAGACGCAGTTGAAAACGGCGGAAGTGTTCGCTGTATTGTTGCCGAGGGCTTAGGTGAAAAGCTGACAAGAAAGACTCTTGATTCTCTCACAGAATATGTTAAAACCTATCGTGCAAAGGGAATGGCATGGATTGTTGTTGAAGACGGAAAGCTCCGTTCACAGATAACTAAATTCTTAGATGAAGATACCGTGTCTGCTATACTTAAAAAGACAGGCGCAAAGGTCGGCGACGGAATTCTTATCGTTGCTGATAAAGACAGCGTTGTCTATGACGCTCTCGGAAATCTCAGACTTGAGGTGGCGAGACGCTTTGATTTAATTGATAAAAATAAGTTCAACTTCCTTTGGGTAACCGAATTTCCGCTTCTTGAATATTCAGAGGAAGAAAACAGATATGTAGCTATGCACCATCCGTTCACTCATCCTTTTGACGAGGATATAGATAAGCTTGAAACGGCTCCAGGTGAGGTTAGAGCAAAGGCTTATGACATCATATTGAACGGAAGCGAAATCGGCGGCGGAAGCCTTCGTATCTTTAACTCAGAATTACAGGAGAAGATGTTTGCCGCACTCGGTTTCACACACGAAGAAGCATGGGAACGCTTTGGCTATCTTATGGAAGCGTTTAAGTACGGAACCCCCCCTCACGGCGGACTTGCTTACGGACTTGACCGCTTAGCTATGATTATGGCAGGCTGCGATTCAATAAGAGACGTTATCGCCTTTCCTAAGGTACAGAATGCGTCCGAGCTTATGATGCACTCACCCGATGTGGTCGACAAGCAACAGCTTGACGATTTAAGCATCGCGATTACACGTCTTGAAGAGGAATAAAAGAAAGGAATAATTCAAAATGGATAACGTATTTGATACATTAAAAGCAAGAGGTCTGATAGCACAGACAACACACGAGGACGAAATCCGCAAGCTTCTCGGAGAGAAGAAGATAACCTTTTATATCGGCTTTGACCCAACGGCCGACAGCCTTCATATCGGTCATTTTATGCAGCTTATTGTTATGAAACATATGCAAAACGCAGGCCATCGCCCGATTATTCTGTTGGGCGGCGGAACCACTATGGTCGGTGACCCAACGGGTAAAACCGATATGCGTCCTATGATTACTCAGGACATCATAAAGCACAACGCTGAAAACTTCAAAAAACAGATGTCAAAATTCATAGATTTCTCAGACGGGAAGGCTCTTATGGTCAACAATGCCGATTGGCTTCTCGACCTTAATTATGTTGACTTTCTTCGTGAGATAGGTGTACATTTTTCGGTTAACAGAATGCTGACCGCAGAGTGTTTTAAAACCAGAATGGAAAAAGGTCTCACCTTCCTCGAATTTAACTATATGCTGATGCAGGGCTATGATTTTTATAAGCTCAACAAAGATTATGACTGCCTTATGGAATTCGGCGGTGATGACCAGTGGGCAAACATCCTCGGTGGTATTGAGCTTATCAGACGTAAGGAAGGCAAACAGGCATACGGAATGACATTCACTCTTCTTACCACATCAGAGGGCAAAAAGATGGGCAAGACCGAAAAGGGTGCGCTTTGGCTTGACCCCGAAAAGGTTTCTCCTTATGACTTCTATCAATATTGGAGAAATGTTGACGATAAGGATGTAATACGTCTTTTGAAGCTTGTTACATTTATTCCTCTTGAACAGATTGCTGAATACGAAAAGCTTGAAGGTCAGGAACTCAACAAGGTTAAATGCCTTCTTGCTTATGAGGTTACCAAGATGGTTCACGGCGAAGAGGCCGCTAAACAGGCAAACGATGCCGCTATGGCAATATTCTCGGGCGGAAGCGACACCTCTAATATGCCGTCGGCTGAAATTTCCGCAAGCGACATCAAAGCAGGCATAAACGTTCTTGACCTTCTTATTACGCTTAAGCTTGTTCCCTCAAAGAGCGAAGCGCGAAGACTTGTTCAACAAAACGGTCTTGCTGTAAACGGAGAAAAGGTAAATGCCGTTGATACGATTATCAATAACGATTATTTCAAAGACGGTGAAATGATTATCAAAAAGGGTAAAAAGACGTTTTTAAAGGTAACATTGTCTTAATTTGTCATTGCAAATTCACTTTTGTGCAACATACACAAAAACAATGCTGATATTTTTGCATTTTTAACAGTATTAAGTGTTGAAAAATTCACTAAAATAGTGTATTATATATGTATACCACAATTAACTAACACTCTTTTTTTCATTTCCCCCATACAAGATATATGTCTTGTATGGAACTCTTGCCCGAGATTTATCTCGGGCATTTTTATATGGATTTATAAATTAAGCCGACTTTTAAAAGTCGGCTTAAACGCTATAAACAATCACACAATAATACTTACATAACTTCCCCCTGTTTTTTTCTTTGATACAACAATCTGTTTGTCTATTTTCTCTTTTAGTTCGGAAATATGCGATATTATTCCAACAAGACGATTACCCTCCGTAAGACTGACCAAAGCTTTTATAGCTTGCTCAAGGGATTCTTCATCAAGAGAGCCGAAGCCCTCATCCACAAACATTGTATCAAGCTTTATTCCTCCTGCTGAAGCACGTATTTCTTCAGACAGACCGAGGGCAAGCGACAGCGATGCCTTAAATGACTCGCCGCCCGAAAGAGTTTTTACACTTCTTTCGCTCCCGTTATAGTGGTCTATTACGTCAAGCTCAAGCCCGCTTTGACTTCTGTTATTTTCCGCCGTGCTTCGGCGAATCAGCTCATACTGTCCGTTTGACATAATCAAAAACCGTCTGTTTGCTCTTAATATTATTCTGTCAAAATACGTCATTTGAATATAAGTTTCAAGCATAACCTTCTCTTTTCCGCTTATATTTCCGTTTGCCGTATCAGAAAGAGCCTTAATCCAATTCCATTTCTGTTCAATTCCGTTAATTAAATCAGATTTTTCATTGATACTTGAAAGAATCCTCGTGTTATTCTCTATTCTTGCAAAAATATTTCTGTTTGCTTCGGTTAATTTACGCTTTAAATCAAGAAGTTCTTCCTTGCGAAGCTCGTCCTTTTCAGCATCAACCTCAACCTTATCAATAAGATTTGTTTTTGCGGTTTCTATTGCCTTTTTCAGGCCGGCAATATTCCTGTCGCAGCTATTATAATTCTCCGCTGCTTTTTCGATAGAGTCGGCAATTATTTTTTTTGATTTTTCAAGTTCGTTAATTTTTGATTCCGCTTCGTTCCTATCGTTAAACTTAAGTTTTTGGCTTATAGCTTTAATCTGTTTACTAACCGAATCTTGTTCAGCCGCCAGAACTGCCTTATCCTGCTTCATCTTCTCAATAAGTATGTTGTTTTCGTCAAGACTGTTCCGTAAATCCGGAATTGATTTTTCAAGTTCTTCTTTTCGATTGATTTTTTTGTTGACTGATTTAAGTTTATCCCTGACTGCTTTATCTCTTTGTGAAAGTTCATTATCTTTTTCATCAAGCCGATGTGGAATCTCGTTAAAATCATCACAGCTTAAAACTTCTTTTGAATATTTTATGATTTCGGCTTTAACGATGTCATAATTGCCTTTAATTTCGCCCGCTCTTACACTCGCATTAACGGCGGCATCCTCCGCTTTTTTCGCCGCAATTTTGCTTTTCTCAAGTTCATCCTTTGTTGGGGCGGAATCAGACTTTTCGGCGAGCCTTGGATGTATTGTCGAGCCGCAGACAGGGCAGGCATCACCTTCTTTGACGCTTTCCGCTATTATTCCTGCCTGTTCATCAAGATATGCCTTATATTTTTTGTTATAAAGAGTTGTACTTTCGAGCGATAATTCTGATTTTTCTACGTAATCCTCCTGTGCTGACGTGTACTCCTTTTCAAGATCTTCAAGTTGAGAAAGCTGAATTTTTAATTTTGTGAAGTTATTTATGTCATAATCAATTTGCTTTAGTTCAGCTTCAAGCTGAGCCTTATTTTCGCCTGCGTTTTTAATTTTATCAAGCTCGTCAAGGCTTTCTGTCAGCTTGTTATTGAGTTCTTCTGTTGTTTTTGACTGTTTAACAATGGCCTCGCTGAGTCTTTCCGCTTTGACCTTCCTTTCGGACAGATCCTCGGTTATTCTTTCGAGTTCGTCATAATCCGAAAGCTCTGCCTTGATTTCAGCGACAGAATTCGTAATTTTTTCTAATTCGGGTTCCCTCTTTTTTTCGTTTTCAAGAGCTTGTTTCAGCTCGACAGCCTTGATTTCTTCATTTTTAAGTTTTTCGGTTGTATCCGAAATTATTTTTTCTGATTTTTCATATTCCTTTGCCTTTGCAAGCCTTTCGGTAATAGCCAAAATTTCATTTTCAACTTTAGAAATTTCAGAATCTTTTTCGTTTTGTTTATCGTTTTGAATCAGCTTTTCGATAATTAAGGCAACATCGGCCGTTGTAAGCTCCCCATCCTTTGCCGCAGCAACGTCAGAAAACAAGGCATTATCCGACTCACACATTATTCCGTCTATGTACTGTTTAAGGCTCGCCGATAATGCCGAATACTCCCTTGACAGCCCTGCCGCAGCGCTCTTTAGCTTCTCTTGAAGGATAGCATAGCACTGAGTGTGAAAAAGTTTTTGAAATATCTTTTTTCTTTCTTCAGTAGAGGCAAGGAGAAGCCTTAAAAAGTCGCCTTGAGCAATCATCGCAATTTGCGAAAACTGATTCTTGTCAATGCCTATTATATTGATAACCTCTCGGTTTACATCTTTGAGTTTTGTTACAATTCTTCCATCGGGAAGGTGAAACTCGGCATCCGCCTTGTTGACGGTCATTCCCTCACCGCGTGTTTTCGGCCGTTCGTATTCCGGATTTCTCTTGATGTAGTATTCCTTATCATTATATTCAAACGTCAGCTCTACCTCTGTCGGAGTATCCGGCTTTGCATATTTAGAGCGAAGCATATTAGCGTCACGGTTGTTTCCGCTTGCTTCGCCGAATAAAGCAAATGTTATTGCATCAAAGATTGTGGTCTTTCCCGCTCCCGTATCTCCGCAAATAAGGTAAAGTCCGCCCCTTCCGAGCTTTTTCATATCGATTTCGGTTTTTTCGGCATACGGGCCGAATGCTGAAATAATAAGCTTTATCGGTCTCATCCTTCCGCCTCCCATATATCTTCGATAAGTTCACGCATATACCCACGCTGTTCCTCGCTCATCGCGGCGTTGTTCTGAAGCTTATAAAATTCTTCAAACAACTCAAGAGGTGACTTAAAATCCATCTTATCATCAAGAGTAATTATGCTGCTTTTTCTTGTGCGTGTGTTGTCATAGCTTATTCCGATAAGTCTTTTATAAATAACGCCGAGTTTCCCCGATGCGTCGATAATATCATTCTCGTCTGTCAGGGTTATATGAACATAATCGGTCCGATAACTTGTGTCATCATAAAAGCTCTTCGATGTGAGTTCAAGGTATGTGCCTTTAAGTTCAGCTAAATTGTGAAGCGGTATAAGCGGAATTGTTTTAAGATTAAGCATTCCGTTATCGCTAAGTTCAAACGAGGTAACAGACTTATTATATCCCGCTTCGGAGACAGAGTATTTAAGCGGGGTTCCGCAATATCTGATTCGTTCTGATCCCATATTCTGAGGATTATGTATATGCCCGAGGGCAACATAGTCAAACTTTTCAAACACTCTCGCGTCAACATTGTCCGTTCCGCCGACGGAAATATCCTCTGATTCAGAGCGGACTGCACCGGTTACAAACTGATGCGTTACAAGCACATTCCGTTCATTTTTATTAATGGGCATATTTTTGATTGCGACATCAACCGCGTCGGTATATGACTGAATCTCATCATCGGGGAAGAACCTTCTGACGTGAACCGGCTTGATAAACGGAAGCATATAGACGTTTACCGGGCCGAATTCGTCATATAGGGTATATGGCTTAACCTCGCCGTCATACACGTGTGAGATATGTATTCCGGAAGCATCGATAATACGTCCGGCAAATGACAAACGCTCGGCGGAGTCATGGTTTCCGCTAATGATGAATGTTTCGGCGGGCAAAGCCGAAAGCTCATATAAAAACTCGTCAAAAAGCTCGACAGCTTCCTCGGAAGGAATTGACTTGTCGTATACATCACCGGCAATAATGATTCCGCCGGGATTTTCAGCCTTTATAATATCAAGAATTTGATTTAGAATATACCGCTGATCGTCAATTAGGGAATATTCACAGAGACGCTTACCTATATGCAAGTCTGACAAATGAATAAATTTCATATTTAGACATCCTTTGTACCTTATTCATTTTGTTAAGTTAAATGAAAGTTGAGACCTTGAACTCCTTATGGTATAATAGTTTTACCACTAAAACCTATACCTCCCTGAAAATCAGA
>CAJKNM010000022.1 GCA_905201285.1 uncultured Eubacteriales bacterium
TCGGTCGCTATGGCTAAGCTTGTCGAGCGGCTTGGTGCGTGCGCGGTTATCGCCGAGGGCGGCGAATCGGGCGGTCATGTCGGCGACCTGACAACCATGGTGCTTGTTCCCGAGGTCTGCGATGCGGTGAAGATTCCCGTACTCGCGGCAGGCGGCATCGGCGACGGCAGAGGCATCGCCGCTTCCTTTATGCTGGGCGCATGCGGCGTTCAGGTGGGCACAAGATTTCTGGTTGCCACAGAATGCGGTGTTCACCAAAACTACAAAAACAGAATTTTAAAGGCAAACGACATTTCCACAATCGTTACCGGAAAGCGTCTGGGACACCCGGTACGCAGCATAAAAACTCCGTTCTCACGCAAATATGCAAAGGCGGAATATTCCTCTATTTCGGACGAGGATTTAGAGCAGCTTGCGGTCGGCGCACTGCGTCTTGCCGCCAAAGAGGGTGACGAAGAAAACGGCTGTTTTCTTGCCGGTCAGATAGTCGGACTTGTAAACAAGGAACAGACAGCCGGTGAGATAGTTGACGAGATTGTTAAAGACACCGAGAGAGTTTTGAAGGAGGCACAGAAATGGGAAAGATAGCGTTTGTGTTTTCGGGTCAGGGAGCACAGTACAGCGGTATGGGAAAAAGCCTCTATGATATGGACGGTGAGATAAAACGCTTTTATGACGAATGTGAGGCCATAAGACCCGGAACGATAAAACAGTCGTTTTCGGGCAGTGCCGATGAGCTTAAAATGACGGTCAATACCCAGCCGTGTATGTATCTTGTTGAGATTGCGGCGGCAATGGCGCTCAACTCAAACGGAATTTTTGCGGACGGCTGTGCCGGATTTTCGCTCGGCGAAATCTCTGCCCTGGCATACGGAGGGGCGTATTCGTATACCGACGGATTTAAAATCGTTACGAAGCGTGCCGAGTATATGAGTGAGGCGGCAGAGGGAAACGATACGTCTATGGCGGCGGTTATGAAACTTGACGGGGATTCGGTTGTTGCCGCGGCATCAAGGTATGAAAAGCTGTATGCGGTCAACTTTAACTGTCCGTCACAGATTGTTGTTTCGGGACTCAGAACAAGCGTCGAGAAGTTTAAGGACGAGGTTTTGGCAATGGGCGGAAAGATGATTCCGCTGAAGGTCAGTGCGGCGTTCCACTCGCCGTTTATGGCGAAGGCGTCGGACAGGTTCAGAGATGAGCTTAAAAAATATGACATCTCAGAGCCTAAACTTCCGGTTTACTCAAATGTAACGGGAAGGCCTTACGGCGGTGACGTTTCCGAAAGCCTTGCCCTTCAGATAAAAAGCCCGGTTAAGTGGCAGAGGCTCATAGAGAATATGACGGCCGACGGCTTCACCGATTTTATCGAGTTAGGGCCGGGAAAAACCCTGTGCAAGCTAATCACAAAGACTTGCGCCAATGCCCGCGTCTACTCGGTCGAGGACGGGGAGTCGCTCAGCAAGACCCTTTCGGAGGTGAAGGCAAATGCTTAACGGAAAGACAGCGGTCATAACCGGGGCATCACGAGGAATCGGTGCGGCGGTAGCTGAAAAGTTTGCTCGTCTCGGCGCAAATGTCGCCATTATCTATCAGGCGAACACCGATAAGGCAGAGGACGTTTGCCGAAGGGCGAGGGACCTCGGAACCGAGGCGGAGATATACAAATGTGACGTTTCGGATTTTGACGAATGTAAAAAGACGGTGGCGGAGGTCATCGGCCGTTTCGGCAAAATCGATATTTTGGTCAACAATGCGGGAATCACCCGCGACAACCTTATCGCGATGATGTCTGAGGATGACTTCAATAAGGTTGTCGGAACAAACCTCGGCGGATGCTTTAATATGATTAAGGCGTGCAGCCGGAATTTTATAAGGAACAAAGGCGGAAGGATTATAAACATAGCGTCGGTATCCGCCCTTCTCGGGCTTGCCGGCCAGAGCAACTACGCCGCATCAAAGGCGGGAATCATTGCCCTCACAAAGACGGCGGCAAGGGAGTTCGCAGCGAAGAATATTTGTGTGAACGCTATTGCGCCGGGGTTTATAACCACGGATATGACAGAGTCGCTGAGCGCCGACGAAATAGTCGGAAGGATTCCGCTTAAAAGGCTCGGAAGACCCGAGGATGTGGCGAATCTTGCGGCATTTTTGGCGGACGAGGCATCGGGGTATATAACCGGTGAGACGATAAGAATAGACGGCGGACTGGCAATCTGAGCCGACGGTGAAGGAGGAGAATATGAAGAGAGTTGTTGTAACCGGAATGGGAGCGGTAACACCGCTCGGATGCGATACCGGGACATTTTGGAATAACATAAAAAACGGCGTTTGCGGAATTGACGAGATAACGGCATTTGACACAACGGATTACCGTGTGAAACTTGCGGCCGAGGTCAAGGACTTTGACCCGTCGCCTTATATGGAGAAGGCCGAGATAAGAAAGAATGACAAGTTCGTCAGATACGCGGTCTGTGCGGCTGTTCAGGCGTTTAATGATGCAAAACTCAGCGTTGGAGCAGAACAAAACCGTATAGGGGTTTATTTCGGCTCGGGCATAGGCGGTTTTGACACCTTTGTGGGTGAGCATAACAATATGCTAAACCGCGGCTGGCAGAGGGTATCACCCCTGTTTATACCTAAGATGATTTCAAATATGGCGGCGGGAAACATAGCGATTAAGCTTAAGGCAAAGGGCCCGTGCGTTTCGTTTTCGACCGCCTGTGCAACGGGAACGACCGCGGTCGGCGAGGCGTATAGGGCGATCAGAGGCGGCTATGCCGATGTTATAATTGCCGGCGGAACGGAGGCGGCAATTTCGCCGCTGGCTGTTGCGGGGTTTACCAACTGCCTTGCGCTGAGCGATACAACGGACAAGACCAGTGCCTCGATTCCGTTTGACAAGCGGAGAAACGGCTTTGTTATGGGCGAGGGAGCGGGCGCGCTTGTGCTTGAAGAATACGAACACGCGGTGAGAAGAAATGCGGATATTTATGCCGAGGTGGTCGGCTATGGAAGCACCTGTGATGCCTTCCACGTTACTGCGCCCGACGAGAGCGCCGAGGCTTCGTCAGAGGCAATAATAAACTGTTTAAAAGAGTATGGAAGGGACGCAGACGCGGATAAAATTTATTTTAATGCCCACGGAACAAGCACACCGCTCAACGATAAGACCGAGACCGCGGCGATAAAGAGGGCGTTCGGCGATGACGCGTATAAGATAAATATAAGCTCAACAAAGTCGATGACGGGGCATCTTTTGGGTGCGGCCGGGGCGGTTGAAGCAATCATATCGGTTATGGCGCTTTGCGATAATACGGTTCCGCCGACCATCGGTTATTCCGAAGCGGATGAGGATTGCGACCTCAACTATACGCCGAATAAGTCAAGCGAGAAAACGCTTGAACTTGCGCTTTCAAACTCGCTCGGCTTCGGCGGTCACAATGCCTGCGTTGCCTTTTCGAAAATATAAGATATATTCGGATAAATTCAGATGACGGGGCGATACCCCGATATTGAATGATAATTAACGGAGAGTTACTATGAATCAGGAAGAGATAAAAAAGATTTTGCCGCACCGCGATGCAATGCTTCTGATTGATGAGGCGGAGGTCGTGGACGGAGCGGCTCACGGCAGAAAAGAGATAAGGGGCGACGAGTGGTTCCTGAAGGGACACTTCCCCGATGCGCCGATAGTTCCCGGGGTGATTCTGTGCGAGATTTTGGCACAGTCAACCTGCGTTCTGCTGAACGATAAAATCAGCGGCGAGAGCCTTCCGGTCTTTACCGGACTTAACAAGGTTAAGTTCAGAAATCCGGTCAAGCCGGGCGACGTATTTGAAACCAAATGTGAGATTATAAAAGAAAAAAGTCCGTTTTATTTTGCTAAAGGCGAGGGATATGTGGACGGAAGGCTTTGCGTTTCCGCTGAATTTTCCTTTGCGGTAACGGATAAAACGAGGTGACATGATGCTGGATATACTAAAGAAGCTTAGACCCGAGAAAATGACCTGTAAAAAATGCGGAAGCGAGGCATCGTATCGGGAACTTAAAAAGAATCATATGATTTGTAAGAATTGCGGAGCATATTTTCGGATGAATGCCCACGACCGAGTAGATTTGGTCTGTGACAAGTTCTCAGAACTTGACGCTGATATGCAAAGCGAGAATATAATTGACTTCCCGAATTACGATGAGAAACTTGCCGCGGCGCGGAAGAAAAGTCATGATAAGGACGCGGTCGTATACGGCATAGGCGTTATCGGCGGAAGTGAAGCGGTTGTTTTCGCTATGAATTCGGAGTTTATGATGGGAAGTATGGGAACCGTTGTCGGCGAAAAGATAACACGTGCTTTTGAACTTGCCCTTGAGAAGGGACTTCCCGTTGTGGGGTTTACCACGTCGGGCGGAGCAAGAATGCAGGAGGGAATCTTCTCGCTTATGCAGATGGCGAAGATCAGCGGAGCGGTTAAGCGTCACAGCGATGCGGGGCTTCTTTATATAACCGTATTGACCGATCCGACAACGGGCGGTGTTACCGCGAGCTTTGCCATGCAGGGCGACGTGATTATAGCCGAGCCGAACGCCCTTGTCGGCTTTGCGGGGGCAAGGGTAATAGAACAGACGACCGGCTCTAAACTTCCCGAGGGATTCCAGCGTTCGGAATTCCTTCTTGAACACGGATTTATAGACATAATCGAGGAAAGAGAACGGCTTAAGGATACCGTTTCTAATATTTTGAAAATTCATAATAAAGGTTGAGAAAAGCTATGATTAATGTAAAAGATTCATTAAAAACGGATGTACTCGATGCATTAGAGATTATTTATAACAGGTTCATTGACGCAGAGGAGGATTCCTGCGGCTGTCTTAAAAGCATAAGGTTTAAGAATGCCGACAGCTTTAACTTTGCCTTTGACGTGATGGACGTTTTGGGAAGAGAATGCGGCACGGCACAGGCTATGCTTCACCTTGACTCGGAACAAAATGTACGGAACTTTACATTCAGAGAGATTATGGATATGTCGAACCGAGCGGCGAATTACTTTGTTTCACTCGGAATAAAAAAAGGCGACAGGGTGATGCTTGTTTTAAAGAGGCATTATCATTTCTGGACGGCGATTCTCGCTCTTCATAAGATAGGAGCGGTGGCGATTCCGGCAACAAGCCAGCTTCAGGTTGACGATTTTAAATATCGGTTTGATTTCGGCGGAATTTCGGCGGTCGTGTGTACCTGTGACGATGATGTTCCCGCTAAGGTTGACAAGGCGGAGGGACTTTCGCGCAGACTTGACATAAAAATAGCGGTCGGCGGCGAAAAAGACGGCTGGTATGACTTCGATTCGGAGTACGCCCTTATGCCTGAGATTTTCGAGAGAACTGGAAACTCGCCTGCCGGAAGGGACCCGATGATAATGTTTTTTACATCGGGAACAACCGGGTATCCTAAGATTGTTGAACACGATTTCAGATACCCACTCGGCCACTTTGTAACGGCAAAGTATTGGCACGATATTCGCCCGGGCGGAATACATTTTACCGTTGCTGACACCGGATGGGGAAAGGCTCTCTGGGGAAAGCTCTACGGGCAATGGCTTTGCGGAGCGTGCGTCTTTGTTTATGACTTTGACCGATTCAGAGCGGCGGAAATTCTTCCTATGTTCAAGCGGTTTAATATAGTGACGTTTTGCGCTCCGCCGACGGTCTACAGAATGATGATAAAAGAGAATCTTGCGGACTATGATTTAAGCTCAATCAGGTGTGCAACCACCGCCGGTGAGGTGCTGAACCCTGAGGTGTTCTATAAGTTTAAGGAACAGACCGGCATAAATATAATGGAAGGCTTCGGCCAGACGGAAACCACGCTGATTATTGCCACACTGAGGGGAATGAAGCCTAAGGCGGGGTCAATGGGAAGGCCTGTTCCTTCATATAATATAGAGCTTTTAAACCGTGACGGAAGGCGCTGTGAGCCGAACGAGATAGGTGAGATAGTCATACGTTCATCTCCCGGTGATATGTGCGGACTTTTCAGGGAATATTTCAAAAGCCCCGAGCTTACCGGCGAGGCATGGCGCGGCGGTGTGTATCATACGTGTGACCTTGCACGGATGGACGAGGACGGATATTATTGGTATGTTGGAAGGTGTGACGACATAATTAAATCTTCGGGTTATAAAATAGGGCCGAGCGAGGTCGAAAATGTGATAATGGAACTTCCTTATGTTCTGGAATGTGCCGTTTCGGGCGTTCCGGATGAGATAAGGGGTCAGAGAATAAAGGCGACTGTTGTTCTTGCAAGGGGAACCGAGGCATCGGAGACCCTTAAAAAGGATATTCAGAATTATGTTAAGACTATGACTGCTCCTTATAAATATCCGCGTGAGGTTGAGTTTGTTGACGAGCTTCCAAAGACCATAAGCGGAAAGGTTATAAGAAGTATGCTTTAGGAGGCTTAAAAATATGACGGATAATAATGCTTATGAGAGGGTTCAGGCGGCACGTGACGGAAAGCGGCCGATGGGCGCCTATTATATTGAACATATGATTGACGGATTTATCGAGCTTCACGGCGACAGAAAGTATCGGGATGACAAGGCGATAGTCGGCGGAATCGGCTTCCTTGACGGGCTTCCGGTAACGGTTATCGCTATGGAACGCGGTGACAACATAGCCGAGAGGATGCAGAGACACTTTGGCTGTCCTTCGCCCGAGGGTTACCGAAAGGCACTTCGGCTGATGAAAGAGGCAGAGAAGTTTAAAAGACCGATTATATGCTTTATAGGAAGCTCGGGCGCGTACTGCGGAATGGACGCCGAGGAACGCGGCCAGGGTCAGGCGATAGCCGATAACCTTATGGAGATGATGACGCTAAAGACGCCGATAATCGCCGTTGTTGCGGGCGAGGGCGGAAGCGGCGGGGCGCTTGCCCTGTCGGTGGCGGATAAAATCATAATGCTTGAAAACGCTGTATATTCGGTTATTTCGCCCGAGGGATGCGCCAGCATCCTGTGGAAGGATGCGAAGATGGCGCCCGAGGCGAGTGCGGCACTCAAGCTGACGGCTCAGGATTTGTATGACTTTAAGATTGCGGATAAGATTATCCGCGAAAACGGTCTTTCCAACGAACAGATAAGTGATAACTTAAAAGAGACGCTTGTCGGATATTTGAAAGAGCTTATGCCGCTTTCGGATACCGAGCGTGCCGAGGAGCGTTATAAAAAGTTCAGAGAAATCGGGATTGCGTGATTTTATGTATGACACGAAAACGCCGCGGGGCTTGTTATAACGGGCCTTGCGGCGGGTGAAATATATTTTTCAAAAAAAATAATAATTTTTTTGAAAAAAGTATTGACAAATATGTCGTAACGTGGTATACTAACAAAGTCGTCGCTGATAGGTGACAAACTTAAGCGAGATACAAAACTTAATATGGAGGGGTTCCCGAGTGGCCAAAGGGGGCAGACTGTAAATCTGTTGCTTCTTGCTTCGATGGTTCGAATCCATCTCCCTCCACCACGAAAGCCTTGATTTTTCAAGGCTTTTTTGTTGTATACTCAACTTTCCCGCGCTGGGCGCAAGGGAGTTAAGCCTTGCCGCCTGAGGGAACTCGGACGGGATGCCTTCTTTTTCTTGATACGGCACGCAGTGACACCAAACAGCGTGATATGATGTAGGAAAACAAACAAAGGGGGCTAAAAGATGGAATATTTAAGCCAGATTCTGAGGTTCAATGATTCGCTTCCGACAAACAATCTGTCACCCGGGCAAATTGCTTTATGGTACGCATTAATGCACATAAACAATAAATGTTCGTGGACGGAATGGTTTAAGGCGGCAAATCGGACATTGGAATTATATACGGGCTTATCTAAAAACGGAGTTATAAAGGCGCGAAATGTGTTAAAACAAAAGGGGCTTATTGATTTTAAATCAAACGGAACCTCAGCGGCAAGTTTTAAACTCAAAATCCTGTACGGTGGTACAGACAGTAGTACAGATAGTGGTACAGATAGTGGTATGGATAGTGGTACAAAAAGTAGTCCATTAAATAGACTAAGAATAAGACAAGACAAAGATAAAGATAAAGACAATAAAAAAGAAAAAGATAAAAAAGAAACCGCACCCGATGAACCGAATGTCCGAAAGAAAGAACGAAGGGCAGGGAGTTATGATGAAATCCTGTCCGTTATCGAGGATGAGGAATTAAAAAATCTGTATTATGAGTTTATCAAAATGCGAAAGCTGATAAAAGCTCCGATGACCGACAGGGCGTTAATCACTCTTATCGATAAGGTGAACAGCTTAGAACCGACAAATATCGAGTGCAGGAAACAGCTTCTTGAAAATTCAATTGTGAACAATTGGAAGAGCGTCTATCCGCTGAAGGACGCTGAAACAGATGTAAAATTCGACAGGCAGAAAGGTTTTGATAATCAAAATATCAAAAAGCCGCAAAAATCAAAGTTTAACAATTATGATGACGGAAATTGGAACCGTGCGGAAGTGGAAGCCCTTGAAGAAAGATTGCTTGACAGGATGTTAGAGGAGGCGGAGTGAAAAAATCAAAATAATTTTAACCTTGCCGATTTGCGGCGGTGAACAAAAAATTAAAATTAAATAACAAAAGGGTTAAAGGTCTTGTCAATTACAGGAATATGTTGTATAATAAAAAAGTCGGATTTTTCCGACATATAAAGGTAAGACTAAAAACAGTATAAAAGCTGGGCGGTTATGCCACCTATTCTGATTATTTATAGTCGGGAAAGAAGGTGGTTGCTATGAAAAAATACATATTAAGGATAATATTCTTTACGATTGTGTTTTTAATTGCATTTACTATAAAAGTAAAATAACGCCAGCCGGTCAAAGCTATGGCGTTATTTCGTAACGTTTATATCTTGGCATAACCGTTTAAAGTCTTGCCTTTTGTATTTTTATTATATTCCTATATTCTCATTTTGTCAAGAGCTTTCCTGAAAAATTTTAAAGGAGAGTTTTTATTATGTATGAATCAAACAATTCAAACACCAAAACGAACATCCCTTCAGACACTATTGCAAGAACGATAATCCTCATTCTCGCTCTCATCAATCAGGTGCTTGCCCTTGCCGGCAAGGATAAAATCCCTGTTGTAGAGAATGACATCTATCAGATTTGTTCGCTTGCAGTTACAATCGTAACTTCTGTGTGGAACTGGTGGAAAAACAACAGCTTTACACCGTCGGCAATAAAGGCCGATGCGGCAATGAAGGAGGATAAAACCCGATGAATGGAGTTAGACGAACCCCATTAAAAATAACGGACTATAACGGCGGATTTCGGTCGGGCAGCGCAATGCTGCCCGATTCGTTTTGCCTGCCGACCGAACTTATCCCCGATGTGCGGAATCAGGGTGATGTAAACTCCTGTGTGGCGTTCTCGGTCACGAATATTATGCAGATTTTCAACCAAAAAGAGGTCGGAACGCGCGATAGATTCTCGCCCGGCTACGTTTACGGAAAGTGCCGCGATGAGGATGATACTTATGAGGGAATGATTATTCCGGAAGCGCTCGATTATCTGATAAAGACGGGCGCGCCGTTCGAGAAAGACTTCCCGATAAATGAGGAAGTCCCAAAGATAATGGAACTTGCCCGTAACCGCCCCGACTTAGACGAAAAGGCACAGCCGTATCGAATAGCGGGGTATGAGGTCTACGCGTGGGCGATGAAAGAGCGTAAGTATAACGCCGTGAAAGAGGCGTTATATAAGTTTCGCACGCCTATACTCGGTGATTTCGACTTGCGAAGCGGCAAGCACGCAATGGCAATTATCGGCTGGAACGATAAGACGCAGACGTTCCTCGTGGTAAATTCGTGGGGCGAGGAATGGGGTGACGGCGGAATCAGTGACGTTGCCTATGATAAATTAGCGAGGGGGTATTTGATAATGGATGCAAAGAACAGCAATATTTTAATGCCGTTTGAGGACGTACCCGAGAACGAGTGGTACTATAACGCGGGGTTAATGAACGGAACGTCAGACAAGACGTTTGAACCCGACAGACCTATGACACGCGCGGAAATGGCACAGGTTTTATCCAATCTGTGCGATAAAATTAATGATATTGTTAAGGAGGATAAAAATGCGAGCGGTACATCAGATTAAATATAATAAATCAGACAGAAACGGCACACCGATAAAATACATAGTTGTTCACGATACGGGAAATCCGTCACGCGGAGCGAATGCAACGGCGCATTACAATTATTTTAACGGCGGCAACAGAAACGCATCGGCGGACTTCTTTGTTGATGATACGCAGATAATTTGTGTAAACGATTATTACAAGTATTATACTTGGCATTGCGGAGACGGGCACGGAAAATACGGAATCACAAATTCAAACTCGGTCGGGGTTGAATTTTGCGTAAATGTCGGTTCCGACAGGACGGAAACGCTCAGACGAACCGCACAGCTTGTGCATGAGCTTATGAGCGAGCTGAATATTCCGATTGAGCGTGTAGTCCATCACTTTGACGCAAGCCGTAAGAACTGCCCCGCTTCTATGAGTGCAAACAACTGGATGGAGTGGTACAAATTTAAAGAAATGCTGAAAGGAGACAGCTTAACAATGTCACAGTATGAGGAACTTAAAAACAGAATAGATGAGATGTCAGCCAATCTGACTGACATTGTAAACGATATGGATAGGAAGCTTGAAAGGCTCACAAACCCTATGATATATAACTATATAGATGACAATATGCCAAAATGGGCGCGTGGCGCGGTCAAGTGGGCGGTTGATAACAAAATCTTAAACGGTGACGAAAACGGCTTAAACCTCGACGATAAGGATTTAAGATTCATCACAATGCTGTGGAGGATGATGGGATAAAAAACAGCAAAAATTTTGACAACATTTTGACAACACTTTTGTTGTCAAAATACCTTAAATAGCCTTAAATTAAACCATTGAAAAACAAAAGAAAAACCCTTGGAAACGCCGTTTTTATAGCATTTTCAAGGGTTCTATAACTGGCTCTGCCGAACCAAAAAGATATTCGAACTATCGACTCTCTTTCGGCTATTTTTCAAAAATTTAAATCGTCACTAATATCTATGGATATATTATAACAGAAAACTCTCAAAATTGCAAGCTTCTATTTATATTTTTTTAGTTTTCATATATTTCTTGTAATCTTGCTATGTTTCCTTTATACAACGCATTTGCAATATCTATATTCCATGAATTTGTGTTATTTATTTCAGACGGAAACATATCTTCTGTAATACCGTCACCATTTCCGGAAACTATGTAAGGATAATGGGTTCCTATCCCATTTTTCATAGGTGTCATCGCCAACACTGCTATATTGAATTTCCACTCGGCACCGAAGTCATAAACCATATTTAATTTCTCGCCGACATATAAACCTACTTGATCCAGCTTAATTGTGGTGATATCAATTAAATTTTCGTTTTCAAAATTATGCCCGAAACGCCGTCCGTCAAACTCAATTTCGAACAGATGATTTCCTTCTGCACCAAATATTGACAAATATCACTTTTCATACCAATCGTTTGGTATAAGGTTTTTATCCACTGCCCACCAATTTTCACAAACTAAATGTCTAAAAGATTGCTCTTTCAAATCAGCATGATCAACAATAATAACTTGTAGTTTTCCATTAAGTTCGTTAGTACGGTCAATGATAAACTGATACATTTTGTTGACTTCATTCCAGTCTATCTGCTTCTCATCCAACTCAGACGGAAAATAAACTTGCGACGGCTGATCAAGGAATAAGAAACTTGGGACAGGACGTTTTGAATTAATAAAAAAATACTGTAATGCAAAATAGGAAATAAGATGAACACCTACCCAGTTTGAACCACTTCCCAATTGCTTAAGTGGTACAGGCCGTTCTGGCTTATCTACAATGACTGTTACCTTATTCAAGTCGAGCCTATACGGGTTGTCACAATGTTCTAGTTGCAACTCCTTGGCCCATTTGGTCATGTCCCCCTGTATTCGTGAAAGAGCTGACTGTTTGCGTTCCTCCACAGAATCTTTATCAAGAATGTCCTCAATTTCTTTTATGCGTTGTTCAATTCTTTTTACAATTTGTTCCTGTTGTTCCGACTCTTCATCATTTTCAACACTCTCAACCCAAAGACTAATTCTCCCAACAACTTTGCCTCTTCGTGCATTTATATCCCGCAACCAAGTTCTATCATCTTCTTGTTTATATAAACCGTCTATTTCCGCTTCTATCGCTTTAATTTCTTCCTGCTTCTTTTCCTGCTCTTGTTCCAAATCAGAAATAAAAGTTCGAAGTTTCGGTTGCTCGCGTGTTACATTTGCTATCGACTTGTCCAAATTGACAATTGAAGATTTTATCATCTCTACACTAGGAAGCGGATTTTCTAATGCTCCAGAACATAATGGACACTTTCCTGGGCTAAAATCCAGTTGTTCAAAAAGGCCTATGGATTCCAGACGAAGTTTCTGGTGTAGAGCTTCACCAAAATATCCGGTTGTATCTCGGGCAAATCTTTTCGCATTATCAATACTAATGCCAATTTCATCTGACTCATCTCTCATCTCTTGAAGTTTACTTTGTAAGAAAGTCAGACGATCCATTCCACCATTTAACTCTACCTTGCTTGGTTCCCAATTCGTGGCATCTTGAAGAATAGAATACATCTCCTGATAGTTCTGATAGTCTATCGGCTTTGATGCATCAATAAGACCAGCTTGGCGAGCTTCTCCAATTAAAGTAATTGCTCTCTCCAAGCCACCTCCCATCAAAGAGCGGTTTTCTTCTAGTTTACGCTTTTCAAGTGTTATTTTACGTTTAAGTATACTTCTTTCATTTTCCAATGCCAAAGCTTCTTCATTAATGGCTCCTAAAAAATACGGAATAGTATCTTTAATGGCCTGTGTAATGAAATCATCCGATTGACGATGAAACAAAAAGTTTTTTGCCGCAATTTCATCTTGTCCTTGAAAGCAATAGTATAATGCGTGTCTTATATTTGCTGCTAACGGCATTCTGCCCTGTCCCTCAGGTGGAGTGTTTAGATTTTCTGAAATTCCAATTCGACTAGTCAATTCTTCTTCAATCCCAGATACATTTGTATTGGATGAAAAATCGCACTTTTCAGGAACTTCAATTTTCTCTCCAACTTCAATATAGCAAAATCCCGTCGTTTGCTGACCTTTATCTGGATTTTTGCGTGCTACAAATACACGTTCATGTTCAAATTGCAAGAGCAAACCATACCATGCTACATTGTCACGAACCACTCCATCTGCAATATTACAAGAATCACCACCCAAGCAATAATCAATAATATCTCCTACCGCTGATTTTCCTGATTTTGATCTGCCAGTAATAATATTTACTTGTCCCAATGCAAAAGGCAAGTGTCGTACTTTCCCGTTATATCCATAAAGTACTAGTTCACGTATCTGCATCATGGTCTCACCCCCAACTCTATATATATTGTCTCAGCCTTTCCTGCTGCTACAAACCACTTGGCAATATGCTCCCCTTTTTTGAGACATTCCGAAATTTCATCATCTACAAATTTTGTTTTGCTTAAACTTTTCAATGTTGGCGATATTTCTAATTCGCCATTTGGCGTTAGGATAATATTTCCCGTTTGTAGAAGAAATTCAACAGATTCATTTGTAATGGGAACTAATTCTCTTGCCCTTTTAGGAAAATCAATCAACAATTGTGGATATCTCTGAACCCACAATTGCAACTGCGTTCTACTATTTATATTTGCCCTTGTTTCCTTATGTAGCACAAGAGGAAGGACTAAGTAAATCAGTGGAAAAGGAAGTGCCCGATTTGCTTTTTCATTGTAAGTTTTAATTGTTGAGTATAATACTCTTCCACAAAAAGCGGGATTGAGAAGAAATGCGACCTCATGTGTACGCAGATTCCAGTTTTTCACCTATATCGCCTCCTTTTATGTATTTAACAATTCCATAAGCCGATTATAAAAATCTATATGCCAACCCACTTTAAGTTGATTAGCCAGCATATGGTAACTTCCTCGCATTACAAAAGCCTCTTGACATTTTGGGCGAATTCGAATATCTTTCTTTTCAATATCGGTAAAAAGACTACGTCCTTTTTTTATTTTCTCTTCTTCTGTCGCTTCGATATATTCTGCAAGTTCATCTTCCATGGCAGCAAAACAATGTTCCCATTCATCAATCAAACATTCTTCGTATTTTTCCAACTCATTAACATACAATAAATCATTCCTGACCCAATTGGCTCTCTGATTAAATGCTCGATAATAATCTCTTAAAGCAGTCCGCATGCGATGACTACCAAGACAAATCAATTTAAGTTGCTCGTAAAAAATTTTTTCATTATCACTCAAATCACTTTCTTGCAGATTATCAACGTCAAAAATATCTATCGGTAAATTCTCATCAGAATATTCTTGGCTTACGGATACAATGAATGATCTGACCTGTCTTTGGTTAACAAATATGGGAGTGTCCGAATTAAGTGCTTCGACTGCTTTTTTGTACCACCAGCCTTCGAGACGTTCACAAATCTGATTCTCATATTTAGGAATACAACTATACCTAATCTGTCTTCGATAAATCTTTTCAACATCAACTATATTATTTGCACCATCAATAATACAAATTTGGCTAAGCAAACGTTTAATAATAATTTCATCAGTTTTCAAGAAAGCTTCGTAATATTTTTTATGTTCCTTATTTTCTGATATAATACAAATATTCTTTAATTTTTCATACGCACTTTCCTCATTCCGGTTTTCATCTTTTTTCAGGAAAGAGGCAGCTGTATTGTCTGGTGCAATTGCAGTTGTAACAATAAGAAATTTTGTGCCATTTAATATATCCGAAGATTCAGAAATTACATCTATCCATACCTTTAATGTTCTCCATAAGTCTGTACTTCCGTCCGTGAGGTTACCTTGTCGCTGTACATGATGCTTCAACTGGATAAGTTGCTTCGGTATACCGTCTTTGCTAAATGCAACATCATCAAATTTTTCAATACTTATCTGAAAATCAGAATTGTCATTTTCCAGCAATAGAGCTAAAGCATATCGCACCTGATATAAATAACCCAGCATCTGCTCAGAAGCCTGATGTTTAGACATTGAATTATCTCCTCCTCTCAAATACAAGAACACTCATTATACAATATAACAACAAGTGTGATCCATCATACAGTGCACCACCAAGATAAACTTTTCTTTATTCAACTTTCTTATAATCGCCTAATTTTAACTCCTTCTTAAATTCTTCCTCGGTTGGCATATACAGCTTATACTTAGATGCAAATATTTGATTATTGTCTTCCGGCAATGTATATTTGACAATAGCATCGCTCTTATCAGCACATAAGACAATTCCAATCGGAGGATTATCTCCTTCATTCATCATTTCTCTGGTATAATAATTTACATACATCTGCATTTGACCTAAGTCCTGATGTGACAAATCACCTATCTTCAAGTCAATTAAAACAAAGCACTTCAAGATATAATTATAAAACACCAAATCAATGAAAAAGTGCCTGTCATCAAACACTATATGTTTTTGTCTTGCCACAAATGAAAAGCCTCTTCCCAATTCCAAAAGAAACTTTTGCAAATGGTCAATTAAAGCCTGCTCTAATTCTTTTTCATAGAAATGCGGATTTTGTTCCAGCCCCAAAAATTCAAGAACATATGGATCACGAATAATCCTCTCATATTCCGGCTTTGGTTCAAGCTGCTGTATCTCACCTTTCACAGACTCTTTATCTTGACTTGAAAGCAATCTTTCATAAAAAAATGAATTTATCTGTCTGTCGAGTTGTCGTACACTCCATCCGGATTTAACACATTCGTCAGCATAAAATGTTCTAATCTTTTCATTTTCTATCCGAAGCAACCGCCTATAATGTGTCCAACTTAATTTGGGACTCAGTGAATCCCGAATTGGAAAAGCACAATAAAACTGTCGCATCAACCTTAAATTTCTCTCGTCAAATCCTTTTCCGAATTCTTTAGTCAGGTTTTCAGAAATAAATTTTATTAAGCCTTTGCCATATTCTGCTCTGTCATTTTCGCCGCAAGCTTTATATATTTGCTCTCCTATTTCCCAATATGCCGTAACCATCGCTGAGTTTACTGCAGTATAAACCGTATGTTGAGCTTTTATAACACTTGCCCGTGCGGTTTCATATATTTGGTTAAGTTCATTTTTTACAATATCGCTCATCAGCATTTTCCTCAATTCGTATATATAGATTATTATAACACATTTTCCGACAAATTACAATCCACGAACTACACAAATTTTCAAACTCATTCCCGTAGGTACTGCACTATCAGTCTTTTATAAAATTCAATACTGAAAAGCTGCCGCATATGGTCGTCAAATTCAAGGTATATTCCGGGTTTTCTGTCCTTGTGTACCACTACATCATACAAGTATTTTTTGAATAATTCCTTTGTGGTTCTGCTGTCATTTCTCGCGCCGGGAACATATCTGTTCATTTCCGTTCGGATTGTTTCAGGCTTTATCCGTTTTTCAATTACTCCGTACAGTATTTCGCCTATTGTGTCAGATATGTATTTCTTCTTATCGGAGTTTATATCTACCCTTGGAAGAAGCAAGCAAATATTTTCATTCTTAAACCTCACGCCGAAGTTTTCGCAAGAATTATATGCCTCTATCTCTGCCGTTCTTAATTTGTGTTCCTCCTCTATGCAGGTCGTAAGCATACATTTTTCCTCACAGTCGTCCAAAACCTCCTCAAATTCAGCTTTTGTTATCTGCTTTGTCATCTCACTATCGCATACAGCAAATCCCGAACAATTGCCGGAAAACTCGTGCAGCGCCTCTATTATTTCATCGCCATCTTCACACGCACACAAATATGCTCCGAGAATCCCGAGTATATCTTTATCCGATGCAGACACTTCCTCTTTCAAAGACATACATATATCGTTATCGCTCTCTGCGACTGCATTTCGGCAAAAATCATTAATGGCGTCAAGCAACTCACTGATAGTATCGGATTTCAAAATGTTTTTTATGTCCATAAAACATCCTCCCTTCAAAAGAAAAACAGCTCTGCTATTGCAAAGCCGCTAATAATTTTATTTTCTTATCTTTAATTTTTTTGTTTCTGTTTTGGTCTTTTTCGAAATGTTATCACTTTGCTTTTTGTTTCCCACTCTTATATAAATTGCATACTTCATATATTATTCCGCCCTTTCTTTATGTAATCATATTCAAACTCCATCAAACCCCTGGCAAATCTGACTCTGTCTCTGTGTTCCGCAAGCATAAGCCCTTTACGGATTGCCTCGGACACGATATCGTTTGAGCTGTTCATAAACCGGTCACTCGTAAACACGATAACCTCCGCATATTCACTGTCGTATATAATTATGATTTCATATTCTGTATTCATACGCATCATAATTTCTGCTCTATATCGAGGCTTCCGCACAGCGTCACTATTATTTTATCCTTTGAGATAACTCTTACCTTGCTCACGAGCCTTCGCACAACCGCATCGTCGTACTCTGTGAATTCGGTATTCATAGTTTCAAGTGCCGTATATATTTCCCGAAGCTTTCCGGAGCCTGCATCCGCCATTTGTTTTTCTGTTTGAATACTCCTTATTTCATCTTTCAATGACTGAATTTTTTCGTGCAGTTCCGCACATTTTTGTTCAATCACATCTGTGTCTGTTCTGTTCTCTATTTCTTCTCTGACCATATCATATACCCGGTTATTTAACATTGTGATTTCATTCGATATGCTCCCGACTCTCATCTCGCCTCTGTTTGCTCCGAGCAGTGCGGCAAGGCTTCCTTTCAGCATTTCATTGAGTGTACTTTTGGATTTCAGCATCATATTCAGAGACTTTATTATTGCCCTGTGCAGGTCTGCCTCATCCATTGTCGGTGAGTTTTTACACAGTTTCTTTCCGTATGCCAGCCTGCTTTTACAACGCCATACAACTCTCTTTTCTCCTAGGCTTGTCCAAGTTACTCTCTTATATTTCGCTCCGCATTCGCCGCATACCACGATGTCAGTAAGCGCATATTTGCTGCTGTACCGTGTTGCCAAGTTCTCATTAACCCTGATTGTTTTATTGTAGCGGCGTTTCAGCTCATACTGCACCTTGTCGAATACCTCCGGCTCAATTATGGGAATGTGGTGGTTTTTTATCAAGTACATAGGGAGTTCGCCTGTATTTCTCACGCTCTTTTTTGAGAATAAATCGGCTGTGAATGATTTTTGTATCAGAACATCACCCTTGTACTTCTCATTTTCAAGAATACTTTTTATTACGCTTTTTGACCATTTTGAGTTTCCTTTCACCGTTTTAATCCCCTGCAATTCCAGCCACTTTCCTATATCTTTCAGACTGTAGCCCTCAAGAAACTTTGTGAACATTGCAACTATTATTTCTGCTTCTTCGGGAACAATTTTCGGTTTGCCGTCTTCTCCTTTTCTGTATCCGAAAATATTGCCGTACATCATCGGCACCTTTTCGATTTTGCATCCCTTTCTTCTGCCATCCTTAACATTATTGCTTATAGACTCGCTCTCTGCCTGAGAGAACATTGCATAAAGCTGCAATATCATCTCACCGTTAATTTCGGCGGTGTTGATTTTCTCTTTTTCGAATATCACCGCTACCCCTATGTCTTTCAGCATTCTGACATATTGCAGGGTATCCAGTGTATTTCGGGCAAATCTCGATGTGGATTTTGTCAGTATTAAGTCTATCTTGCCTTCCTTACACATTTCCATCATTTCAAGGAATTCTTTTCGCTTTGCTGTTGATGTCGCACTCAGCCCTTCATCGGCAAATATTTTTACGAATTTCCAATTTGGATTTTCTTTTATATATTTCGTGTAGTATTCGATTTGGGTTTTATAGCTTGTCTGTTGTTCCTCATGGTCTGTACTCACTCTGCAATATGCTGCCACCCTCAAATTTTTTCTCTCTGCAACTTTCAGTGTTTTCTGCACCGTTGCAGGAATAATTTCAACCGTGGTTTCCGGCATTGCCGTTCTTGGCTGATACGCTACCGATTGCATCATTTGCGTTCACCTCCCGATACTTTGTATCCGTTAATAAGTTCTATTTCAACTGTTCCGTTTGATAAGTACGCTATCCTTTTCACTGTATCTTCAAGCAGCTTCGAATCCGGAGTTTCCGACTTTGGATGTATGCTCAGCTCTTTTTTTATTCTTTCATCTATGGCGGAGTAGTCGCATTCCGGAGCATTATTAAATCTTGCCTCTGCAAGTTCGGTAATTTTCTGCACTGCTTTTTCAATATCCACCGTCATTTTCTCCATATCATCGGCAAGTTCACTTTCAAGCCTTGCTATTTCTATATTTTGTTTCGGCTCAGTTTCGTTCACGCCCTCAATTTTCTTATAGTCATCTATTAGGTCATTTAATACTTTTGACACTGCTAAATCCAATATGTCCTCATTCACCGAGCTTTTGCTCTCGTTGCATAACTCATTTTGGCACTTGCGATAACTGACGATTTTATTCCCGATATACCTTCCGCAAGTATATCTCCGGAGGTTCATCCCGCACCTGCCGCACACAAGATGCTCCCGATAAAAATCGAGCAATGCTTTTCTCGTCTCGCCGGGCGCCGTGAATTTGCTAAGCCTGATTTTTTCGGCAGCATTAAAGGTTTCGTTTGTTATTATCTGTGGAAATCCTTTCTCTCCGATATACCGCCGGTTCTCTATCACTCTTTTTATAATATTCTTATTCCACAGTCTGCCGTCATTATTGTACGGCACACCGGCCTCATTCATTCTGTCTGAGATTTCCGAAAATGATTTACCGTTAAGGTATAAGCCGAAGATATTTTCAACGATTTTCTTTTCACTATCTATTACCGCACACTTCCCGTCAGTTATTTCATAACCGAATGACACATATCTGTTTGCCATAATCACACCTCCGCATCCACAATTATCTTCATTCCGTTTATCATCACGAATGTCAGCATACTGCTTTGAGCAATTATCTTTTCGACTGTTGCCCCGAATACACTGTTATCAAATTTGTCGATTGCTCCTTTTTTATCTATTACGGTGATGAGTGCGGTTGTGGTTTTTATAGCCTCGTCGCACGCATCCCTTCCCATAAGACTCTTTTTCTCTTTTGTCAATTCCGATATTTTAGCATTGATTTCATTTAATTTTTCATAATAAGAAGCAGATTCTATGTAACCCTGCGCTTGCAGTTTATTGATTACAAGAACCTGCTTTGTTAGTTTTGCAATTTCTTCCGATATATCATAAATCTCGTGCTTACTGCTTATTTTTCGCTCTTTCAGCAGTTTTAATTCATTAAGCATTTTCACGAGAATTGTTTCCTTGTTTTTCACCAACCGATTATATGTTTTTACGAATGCCTTATATACCTTATCCTCTGCGATTTGCGGATTTGTACACCGTATTAAACCTATATCCCGATTTCTGCACAGCCAATGCTTTGTCTTTGAAGGCTTTAATCTGTATGCACTTCCGCACTCGGCACAGTATATTTTAAGCCGCAGCGGACAATCTTCCGTGATTTTTCCGTGTGTTGAATTAAATCTTACCGATTTTTCCGCAAGCAACGCATTTACCTTATCGAACAGTTCTTCCGATACGATTGGCGGATTGGCATTTTTCATATAATACATATCAAGTTCGCCCCTGTTTATTTTGTACTTAAACGGGAACTCCGTAGTATAAAACTTTTGGTGGAGCGAATCACCCTTATACCTGACATTACTCAGTATATATTTAATATGGTTAGGTACCCATTTTGAAGAACCGTCCGCTTTTTGGATTTGCATATCCGTCAGTTCTTTTGCTATTTTTATGAGGCTTTTGCCCTCTTTATATGCTCTGAATATGAGCTGTACTATTTCTGCCTGTTCCGGTACTATTGTAAATACTCCGTTATGTACACTGTACCCATATGGCGCACTTCCTTGTTTGAATGTGCCGTTTTTCATTCTGCTTCTGACCGCCATCTTTACATTATTCGATGTGGATACAGACTCCTCCTGAGCTATGGATGCTATGGCAATCAATTCTGATTCTGCCGTAATCTTTCGGGTGTCAATCTCATTTTCTTCAAACACCACATTTACCCCTATGCTTTTTAACTCCCTTACCGTGCTGATACAATCATAGGTATTTCTCGCAAATCTGGAAACCGACTTGGTTAGTATAAGGTCAATTTTTCCTTCTTTGCAGTCAGCAATCATTCTTAGGAAACCTTCTCTTTTGTCCTTGCTTGTTCCTGTCACCGCCTCATCGGCATATAGGTCTATGAATTCCATTTCCGGATTTTCGCTTATATACTGTTTGTAGTAATCCATCTGCGTCAGAAATGAATTCAACTGGTCTTCCGAATCGGAACTGACTCTTGCATAAGCTGCCGTTCTCAGTTTCTTTATAGTTCTGTCAACTGTTTTGCTCGGCGGTATAACAATGATTTCTGCCATTTTGTTCTCTCCTTTCCTCTGTTATCAGCACACACAATACCACAAATCCGTGAATATATCCATTACCAAACGCAATAAAATTCACGGTGTATTTTATACTATTCTGCACGAATACTTATATTCAACATTTAACAGTTTCGATATGTTTTTATCCGTGCTTTCAAGTTCTTTCCCGGTTATCAAGTCAAGTTCTTCAAGTTTTTTGAGTATTGAGTTTATCCATATATATCCCACTGTATTTTCTATTTCCTTTTCTCTCAACATATTTTTGCCCTCCAATATCTCAAAGACTAAACGCAGAAGGAGTGAATAAGCCCACCCCCTTCTGCGTTATCTTTTATTATTTCAAATTTCACTTAATCGGTATTATTCACCCATCCCCCGACTTTAGGGCAACGCACGAACTGTTTTAGCTTAAAACATCACAGGAATTCCACCTCCCCGACATCCGTCCGGGCCGCACTCTGGGACTTAACCTCGACTGCACGGGAGTATCATTATAGGCAACTGCTATCATGGCTGCATAGCTGCTAGGCTATGCTTCTGCTGAAAGGAAACACGCTCGTGCCTTGTTTTGGCGATCTATTTATGAAGGTTTGTCCTTCACAGGCAGTCTTGGCGCATTCGCAGAAAGCTCCGGCAATTGCTAATGTGTTCGCTGTTGGGTATTCGGTTGTCAAAGAACACAAGGCATATTTTTGCAATAAGAATTTCTGCCTTTCACCTTATATCTTTTTTGAGCCGTTTCTACCAGTATGTTTTAAAAATTTCTTTAACTTTTTTCTCGTAAGCTCTATACTCTCCCAAACAGCATTTTGACGGCATTCCTCTATTTCTGCTATTTTCTTTGTTGAAAGTCCGTTTACAAACATCAGAAATCTCCGCCTTTGAACTTCGGTGAGATTTGTGTTTATGTACCGCATAATCTCATCTTTCCTGTTTCCGTTCATATATTCGAGTGTTTCATCTTCAAACGATTCGGCTCTAAGCCATTTGGAATCCTCAATCGAATCTACGCTGCCGGTAACATATTTACGGTATCTGACATCCGCCCTTTGTTCCTCCAGATATATCTGATCCGAAAATGCTTTAAGCTTATCAAAGTCCTCTTGCGTAAAGTTTGGATTCCTCTGC
>CAJKNM010000023.1 GCA_905201285.1 uncultured Eubacteriales bacterium
CGCCGGTAAAGAGCCGCCACTCACCCTCTTTTGTTATTCCTATCATATGTATATTATACTTGCTCTTATCGAGAGACTTTATAACTGTTGTCGCTGAAACAAGCGATACCGAATGCTCGCTCGATACTCCTCCGAATATAACGCAGATGTCAAGCTTATTCATTTTAAACTCCGCCTTTCTTATAATAAAAAAATCACACAATACACCATATTATCATTAAATTATATTGTACAACTTTATGAAAAAAAAATCAATATGTATAAATACTAAATATGTGTTAAAAATATATTAAATTACAGATATTTTATTTATTTTTGTTTTTGGAGTGATACTTAATGAAAAAATTTAATAGAATTGTTTTTATTTTTATATCGATTTTTATGCTGGGAACGGTTTTATACCTTGGTTATATCGAGAATATGAAGAAAGACATCGCCGATAACTTACTTCGGCTTCATATAGTCGGAGCGGACGATTCGGAATATTCACAAAACTTAAAAATATGCGTCCGCGACCGAATTCTTTCCGATTTTTCAGAGGTGTTTTCGTATTGCGGCTCTCTTGAAGCCTCCGCCGCAAGGGCAAGGGAGTTAAAACCGCGCATAGAAGCCGCCGCCGCGGATGAGCTTAAAAGCCGCGGCTGTAACGATTCGGTCAGCGCCGTGGTTGAGGAATGTCGTTTTCCGACCAAGAATTACGGCGAAGTTACACTTCCGGGCGGTGTTTATACGGCGTTAAACATCCGTCTCGGCGCGGCAAGGGGACATAATTGGTGGTGCGTTATGTATCCGCCGCTTTGTATAAACGGCGGGAACGCCGTAATAACCGACGCTTCAAAGGAAAAGCTTAAAACGTGCCTTTCTCCCGAGGAATATAGGCTTATTACATCGGGTGAAGAACCTGATGTAAAAATTAAATTTAAGCTTGCTGAATTATTGGGAAGATATTTTAAATAATTAAAAAATTGTCTGAGTATTTTAACTTTTGCGGCATATACTATTGGTGTAACATCGACGAAGCAAGAGCTTGCGGCGGTTTACAATTCTGATGGCGTCACAGTTTACTAAAAGAAAGATATGTATGTCATATCAATCATGAGGTGAAATATGAGCGGTCATAAAAATAAAATGTCAGAAGCCCTCAAAATGGAGGTCGCAAAGGAACTCGGCGTATACAACATTGTAAAGAAAGAAGGCTTCGGCGGAGTAACCTCCAGGGATTGCGGAAATATGGTAACAAAGGCCATAGAGATAGCAAACCGTTCGGTGGAGGGCTAACAAAATATACGGTTCGCAGATTGCGGACCGTATATTTTTATTTCATTTCGTTAGCCATAGTATAGAACTGATGATAAATTCCGCCGAGCTTCATAAGCTCATCGTGGCTGCCCTCCTCGACGATTCCTTCATCGGTCAGAACTAAGATTCGGTCGGAATTTCTTATGCTTGAAAGCCGGTGAGCAATAGTAAGGGTCGTTCTTCCCTCTGCCAGCCGATTGAGTGATTTTGCCACCGCGTATTCGCTCTCGTTGTCGAGAGCCGAGGTTGCTTCATCAAGAATGATAATAGCCGGGTTCTTGAGAAACACTCTCGCTATGCTGATACGCTGTTTCTGACCGCCCGAAAGCTTAACTCCGCGTTCGCCGACATATGTGTCATAGCCGTTTTTAAGCTCGCGTATAAACTCGTCCGCGCCTGCCCTTTTAGCGGCTTCTATTACCTCATCGCGGCTTGCGTCCGGCCTTCCGTAGCGGATATTTTCAAATATCGTTCCCGAAAACAGATATACGTCCTGTTGAACCATACCGATGTTCTTTCTGAGGCTTTTTAAAGTAATCTTTTTTATATCCCTTCCGTCAATCGTGATTGTTCCGCCGGTCGGGTCATAGAATCGCGGAATAAGGTTACATAGCGTGGTTTTTCCGCCGCCCGACGGGCCGACGATTGCAACCTTTTCGCCCGCGTGGATTTTAAGATTCAGGTTCGAGAATACTTCGTTGTGGTCGTCGGGGTATTCAAAAGTAACATTTTTAAATTCAATCTCGCCTTTGGGTGAGATTATGTCCGTTGCGTCGGGGTCATCAAATATATCAATATCCGCGTCCATAATCTGAAGAAAACGTTCTATTCCGGTCATTCCGCGCTGGAATTGTTCGGCGAATTCTATAATTCTTCGGATTGTGGCGATAAGCGTCGAAACAAACATTACATACGCAACCATATCACCGGGCTGAATCTTTCGGTTTATCAGAAACAGGCCGCCGCCGACAAGCACGGTCAGATACATCAGTCCGTCAAAGACTCGCGTCGAGGTCTGAAACAACCCCATAATCTTATAGGAATATTTTTTTATCCGCAGGAATTCGCGGTTACCGACGTCAAAACGTGCGTTTTCCATATCCTCGTTTGCGAAAGCCTTGACAACTTTTTGACCGAGCAGGCTGTCCTCGATATTTGCGTTAAGCTCGCCTATCTGATAACGCTGCTCGGAAAAAGCCTTACGCATCCGTTTGTTTATGGCACGGCACACGACCGTCATAATAGGAACAAACATAAATACAAGTAAGGTAAGAGGAAGATTTATTCTTGCAAGAATGATAAAAGAAACGGTTATCTTTATAAAAGCAATAAAAAACTCTTCGGGACAATGGTGCGAAAACTCGGTTATGTCAAACAGGTCGTTTGTGATTCGCCCCATTATCTGACCGATTTTGGTGTTGTTATAGTATGAATCCGAAAGTTTCTGAAGGTGTGCATAGGCGTTTCTTCGCATATCGGTTTCGATTTTTGCACCCATTACATGGCCGGTGTTAGCCATATAATAGTTGGCAAAGCTGTCAATTACCCTGAGAACAAAGTACAAAAGTCCCAGGTTTAAAACCATACTGACGGTCAGCTGAGCAACATCGGCAATCGCCGTATTTGTTATCTTTCGGATTATCATAGGAAGAACCATTTCGCATACAGTTGTCAGTGCTGCACAGAAAAGGTCGAAAAAGAGCGTAGATTTATACGGTTTAAAGTACGGGAATATCCGCGCTATCAGTTCTTTTATGCTATACGTTTTTCTTTCCATCATCGTATCTCCGTTTCAAATTATATCAATTCAGTATAGCATATTCGGCGAACTTTTGCAAGCAGTATTTAGATTGCAGCCTGTGCAGAGGTGTATCTGCGCTAAGGTTATATCCTGAATCTATAGCCCGCACCCCAGACGGTTTCAATGTATTTGTTACCCGAGCGGCCCTTGTCAATTTTGTCTCTTATCCTCTGAATATGTACCGTTACGGTCGAAACATCGCCCATTGCGTCCATACCCCAGATTCGGTCAAAGAGACGTTCCTTGCTGAATACAATATTTGGGTTTTCGGCAAGAAACAGCAAGAGTTCATATTCCTTAACCGGCATAGCGACCTCGGTTCCGTCAACATAAACGCGCCGCGCGTTTTTGTCAATTTTAAGACCGCGTATGGTTAAGATGTCCGCCTTTTTTTCGGGGTTTTTCGCTACAAGCTTCTCATAGCGGCTTATGTGGGTCTTGACCCTTGCCACTAACTCGGACGGCGAAAACGGTTTTGTCATATAGTCGTCTGCACCGAGACCGAGACCGCGGATCTTGTCAACCTCGTCACCCTTGGCCGACAGGAATATGATTGGAATATCCTTGTTTCGGCGAAGCTCCTTACAGATTGAAAAACCGTCCCTTCCGGGAAGCATTATATCCACAATAACAAGAGCATAGTCGCCCCGCTGTGCCATTTGGAGACCGGTGTTTCCGTCCATCGCTATGTCACATTCAAATCCGTTCATCGTGAGATAGTCGTTTTCAAGCTCCGCTATGCTTAAATCGTCCTCTATAATTAAAATTTTCATTCTTGTTCACCCTTTCTTAAGACGGCGTTAGGCAGGAAAACCGATATTTCCGTTCCTGTGCCGAGCTTACTTCTCGCCCATATCTTTCCGCCGTGGTCGGCAATAATTTTTTTGCATATCGAAAGTCCGAGACCATTACCCTCAATCGTGGTATTCCGCGATGGGTCCGCCCGATAGAATTCATCGAATATCGAGGGGAGGTCGCTCTCCGAAATTCCCTTGCCGGAATCTGAAAACGTCATAACCACGCCGTTTTCAGTAATTTCACCGAATATTTTTAAGCTTCCTCGGCCGAATTTTTTGTACTTTATGGCATTTGTTATGATATTGGAAAAGACTCGGCGGAGCTTTTCCTTATCGAGCATCGCGGTGATATGCATGTCGGGAATGTCAATTTCTAAATCCATATCCGCGTTTTGAAGGTCTATACAGAACTCGTCAGCGCAGTTCCTCAGAAATTCAAAGACATCCGTTTTTGTGCGGTTGTATTGCATCTTCCCCAGCTCGAGTTTGGAATAAATCGAGAGATTTTCAACCATCTGTTCGATGGCTTCGGCCTTGGCATAGATGGTGTTTAGATAATGCCGCTGTTTTTCGGGGGTGTCGGCAATACCGTCTCGGATTCCCTCGATATAACCCTTTATAGAGGTAATGGGAGTTTTTATATCGTGTGAGATATTGACGATAAGCATACGCCGGTCATTGTCCTTTTTTATATTCATTCTCACACTTCGCTGAAGCCTCAGGCGAAGCTCTTCAAACGACAGAGAAATTTCGCGAAGCTCCCTGTCGCCCGAGCAAGAAAATTCATAGTTTAAATCTCCGTTTTTTAAATGCCAAAGAGCGTCTGAAATTTTTCCGAGAGGAATCAGAATACTTCGTCCGACATAGAGCTGAACGCATACGGCGGTAACCAGAATCACGGCAAGCGACATAATTCCCCATATAACTATAAGCTTGACTATATACGGGTCGGAAAGATAAATTCCGTTGTCAGGAGAAAAACTGACCTCAGGGTGAATAATCAAAAACACGCCGACAAGCAGTGCCGATAATACGATTATCAGCACTGCCGGAATAACAGTCATTATTAAAACTGAGATTAAAAGCTTTTTCTTAATCGACATACGGATATCCCCAATCTGTATCTCTGATTCGTCCGGAATTTTTAATATTCACGCGAGAGAAAGAGCCAGTATCCCGCGCTGAATAGGGTCACGCCGTAACCCAAAAGCAACAGCGTCTTTGAACCGAGCTCTTTAATATGCACCGCTGTGCCGAGCCAAAGCCTGTGCCATTGCATATAGCTTGTAAACAAAAGACCGTCCATAACCGGAACAAATACTCCTATTGCCTTTGCGAGAATGTATACAACAATACACAGAAACATAGCCGAGGTCGGGCCTTTGGTTATCTGGTTAAGCGCCGCGGCCAAAAGAATAAGTATAAAAACCGGAATAAGGTCAAGAAGATAAGCGCCCAATGAGTAAGGCACATTCTCCGCCGTGCCGGAAAAAAATGAGCAGACAGCCGCGGCGGCAAAGGTTATAAGCATTATCGCCGCGCATATGAGGAACACCGCGATAACCTTAGCCAGATAAATTTTAAATCGCGATACCGGGCGCATAAGCTGAGCTTTTATTGTTTGATTATGATATTCCGAGGCGAACAGGTCACATGACGCCATTATTGCGATAAGCGGAATAACAAACTGTGTCATCATAGGAAGAATCGTCATCGGCATATTTATGGTGAATTTTAGCTGTGCCGAGACCGTGACCTTACTTAAAAGAGCGGACAAAAGCGTACCCAAAACACAGATTGCGGCCATAATAATCGAAAAAACGGTATATTTCTTTCTGAGCGACAGCTTTTTTGTCTCACAGCACAGACACGCAAAAAATTTTCTCATAATTCAATGCTCCCTTCTGCCTCGCGCACCAGGGCGAGGTAATAATCCTCAAGGCTCGGATGGAACTTTAACGCCCCGTCAAGTGTATCATAAGCCAAAAGATAACCCTCGTGAATAACCGCGGTGTGAGTACAAATTTTTTCGAGTTCGGGCGCAATATGCCCCGAAATCAAAAAGGTTGTTCCGTATTCCTCTGATAATTTCAGAATAAGCTCGCGGATGTGAACAACGCCCTCTATGTCGAGACCGTTGAAGGGTTCGTCAAGAACCAAGAATCCGGGGTTTGAAAGAAGCGCGAGAGCAATGCCGAGACGCTGTTTCATTCCCATAGAAAACCTGTCCGCACGGTCGTTCTTAAAGGGTGAGAGCTTGACTATGTCTAAAACCTTGTCTATGCGGTCGTTTCCTATGTTATAGTATCCCGCCGCCATTTTTAAGTTTTGTTCTGCTGTCGCCGCACCGTAGATTGCCGGTGCTTCTATTAAAAAACCTGCGTTTTCGAGAGCCTTTTCGGTGTTATCCGCCACATCGTTCCCGAAAATCTTAATCGTTCCCGAATCGGGCGCGGTCATTCCGCAGATTGCTTTCATAGTGGTGGTCTTGCCCGACCCGTTAGGACCGAGCAAGCCGACAATATCGCCCCTGTTTACCGTTAGGCTGAGATCTTTTACACCTCTGCCGTTTCGGTAAAGCTTTTTAAAATTTGTTATCTCAAGTACAGGCTGCATAACTTTCCCTCCGCTAAAATTAGTCTGCATCAACCGATTCGTCCTCGTCGATAGATATTTGATATCTCTTCTGCTGCTCTTTTTTCATCTGTTTTATTTCCTCGTCAGAGAACCGTTCTATTTCGGTGCTTCCGTAGTCATAGAGGTCAAAGTCCGCGTTAAGATTCATCACGTGTTCGCCTCCGCTTGTGTCATAGCCGATGAAGTTAAAGCTTCCCCTGATTTTTGTCGGGTTACCGTCCTTGTCAATTGTCATAAGAAAGCTTGCGTCCTTGATATACGGTTCACCCGAGCCTATAAACTTACTCATCTGTTTATCCATCTCGTTGGTCGCTTCGGTGTCGAGATTCTCGTTGTAGCTTTTTTGAATAAGCGACGCCATCAGCGAAATTCCCGAGTTCACATATGACGGCATCTGGTCTCTTGAAAGCGTCATCGAATATGTCCTGACTCCGTCCTCATTGGAAACGGGGACGAGGTTGTTTTTCAGGTCGCCGACCAGAACGTCGCCTATCGATTCGGCAAAGCCGATAAACTTACTCGTTGAGATGTCGTCTGTGCCGAATATTTGCTCGCCGAGGTTTTTTTCGTTTCCGTAATATTCGGGGTCTCTTTCATAAATAAACGAGTCACTGTTCTGAAATTTTCCTATAGTATAGTTATCCTGATGCTGAGCGAGATACCAATAGCCTTCACCGCCGTTTACCGAGTTATCCTCGGTTGTGGTTTCCGAGCGGTATGACGGGTTTCCGCCGAGGTTGAACTTATTGGTTTTATACCAATTGTAGAGGTCGCTTCCGTCAACCGTTGCCTTTGCGGTAATATCAATCGAAAGGTTATCCGCATATAAAATCTTTTTAAGCGAGTCCTTACAGGTGGTATAGCCGCTTGCGCTGTCATAGTTTGCAAAAACCGCGCCGGTTAAAAGAATGACGCCGACGCCGAGACTGATTACCGCCTTTAAACGTTTATTTGATTTTTTATTCATATAGAATCACTCCTGTTTTGATTGAGTTCAGACAACCGCTGCCGACAGCAAAATAAACCTTTATTGTCTGACTGTAATTATATTATAAATCGGGGTTATTGAAAGTTCTTTAAGTACAAATAAACATTTTATAAATATTTTGTGTTAGAATGTTTACAGTTAAGATGTTTTCGGAGCAGTATCAGTCGGTTAGATATTCCTTGAACTTTTTCAATGCGGAAAAGCGGTGGCTGAGCGCATTCTTGATGTGCGGTTCAAGCTCGGCCATCGTCTTGTCATAACGCTCGACATAAAATACCGGGTCATAGCCGAAGCCACCGTTTCCCATAGGCTTTAGGCTGATAAAGCCGTCACACTCGCCGCGGAAGGTCACGGTTTCTTCGCCCGGCATTGAAAAAGCAATAACGCATACGAACCTTGCGCCGCGCTTGTCGAATGTCACGCCGTTCAATGCCGTCATAAGCTTTTCTATATTTTCTTGGTCTGTGGCGTGTTCGCCGGCATAACGCGCGGTGTATACGCCCGGCGCACCGCCGAGAAAGTCGACACAGAGTCCGCTGTCGTCCGCTATGGTGGGTTTTCCCGTTGCACGCATTATTGTTTCGGCTTTTTTAACGGCGTTTTCCTCGAAGGTCGTTCCGTCCTCAACAACGGATATATCGCCTGCGCCGGCTTCGGTCTGGGTGATGACGTCAAAGCCGCCGCCCAGAATTGTTTTGATTTCGTCAGCCTTATGTTTGTTTTTGCTTGCAAGTACAAATGTGTTCATTTTTATAATCCTTTCTCAATTTAATGCTCTTTCAATTTACTTTATTGTATCTCTGTACAGTTAAATATGCGTCAGTCGGCTTTTCCGCAGGAAACGCCGAACGGACAGTATTCGCACGCGTCATATTTGAATTTCTTCACGTATGGCTCCGCCTTGATATTTCCGTCATATATTTCAAGCGCCGAGGCGAGAATTTTCTCGTTTGCGGCATTGATTCTATCTTCAAGCTCCTGCGGCGAGACGAGTGATGTATTTCCCTTCGGCATAAATTTTTCGCCGTTCTCGCCGCCTTTGCTGTAGCCGGCAACAACAAGCGAGTCGCTGTTCAGCCAGCCGCCGAAGGAAACCTCATTGTTTATAAGCTTCTCAACCTCGCCGTCTGAGCCGCTTTTTAAGTCATCGGCGTTTATAATCGGGTCGGTCATCTGCATATAAAGCATGGCCGCGGGGCTTGCTTTCATTCTCTTACAGATTATATCCGAGTACAGAAGCGGCTGGAATTTGACTCCCGCCTTCGCAAGTTCAGCGTCAAGCTCGGTCTTTGATGATTTATAGTCGATTATGCTTATATAATTCTTTCCGTCTATTACGGCTGAGTCAGCGCGGTCAATCTGACCGCGCAGAACTGCGAATTCGCTTCCGCTGTCATCCTTAAGCGACAGAGCCGGAAGGTCGCCGCCGGTTTTGATTGTCAGCTCATTACCGAGAGGGCGGAACATACTCGAACGATAGAACTTGACCGTTTCCCACGCGGTTCGGGCGGTTATGCCCTGCATACGGGTGACTATATATTTATAGTAGGATGAGCCTTGATACAAAAGCTGTTCCTTTTCCTGTGCGATATTCTTCACTATATCATATATGCGGCTGAAACAGTTCTCGCGGGTAATCGCGAAATAGTCGCCGCCCGACCTCGCTATATCCGAAAAGTATCGATATAGAGCGTTGTGTTGAATTGAGCCCATACTCTGTGACTTTATGCCTGCCTTGTCGCGCTCTTTGGCGAGCAGGCCGTACTGCATAAAATACGCAAAGGCACAGGAGTTGTATTTTTCAAGCCTGGTTGCGCTAAGCATAAGAGTGTCGCCGTAGATGGCGCGGACGCTCTTTCTTGTGAGCTTTTCGGGGATAGGAGAGGATATTCTTTCGATTACACCGTCAAGCTCTTTTTTGTATTCCTTATCCTCCGAAAAGTATTCGTATAAAATCTTTCCTATAGAAGGAAGCGAGTCAAGACTTCCCTTTGATTTTGCCAGCATAGAACACAGTGTGTCAAATGCCGCACGTTTCCCCTCGATTCCGAGAAGCGGGTCGCCGCCCGAATCGGGAGCTGCGGTTTCTATTTTGTCAAACACGCGGTCGGTTATTCTTTTTATTATGGGTGACGGCGAAAGCATACCTCCGTCATTATCCGCCGACGAATAAAACAGGTATAATTGTTCCGACGCGGCGGTCAGTGTCGAATAGATAAGAAGCTGTTCTTCGGAAAGCTTTGCGTCAAGCACCGGTGCAAGCTGAACACCGAGGTTTTTGAGCTGTAACCTCTCTGAGTCGGAAATAAGTCCCTCAGAGGTATGCGGCCTCGGGAAAACCCCGTCATTCATTCCGAGAACAATGACAATCGGCGTGTTTTCGTTTCTGAATCGGTCTATCTGACTGAATACAACGCCGCCCTGCGTCTGCGGGGTCAGCCCGACCGATATTCCTCCGCAAGAGCTTTTGAACAAATCATAAAAATCCTGCCACGTTATATTTTCATTGTCCATAAGAGCCGAAATCTGAGCCAGAACCGAGATTACACTATTCCACACCTGTCTGTATTCGTCCGCAAGGTATGGCATATCCGCCTGTCTGAAATCTTCACAGATTGACTTAATCCTGTCAGACAGCTTGAATTTTTCAAGAGCCTTTAAAATTACGTCACAAATCTGACCGGCGGTTTTTCTTCCGCTCAGATTTTTAATAAGATATTGCGGAAGAGCGCAAAGCGCCGCACGCGTTGAGTTTATCTCGTCAATATTATAGCCGTCCGGCGAGTATTCCCATACATCCTTGTTCCAATCCGCGTAGGACGGGGCGACCGCAAGGAGATAGTTCTCAAAGGTGTCTGTACAGTAATCGGGAACATCAAGGATTCCGGCACGGGCGATTGTCATAATCCTGTCATACGAATAGCCGTAAGCAACGATTTCAAGTGCGGCGCACAGCATTGAGGGCAGAGGTTTTGTAAGAATACTCCTGCGCGTGTCAAGAAAGATGTCGATTCCGCGGCTTGAAAAGATTGCCGGCATAATTCGGTTGTAAGTGTTTGTGTCGCGTGCCAGAATGAGGAAGTCGGAAAACCGACGGTTTTCCGTGCGGCAGAGCCGAATAATCAGGTCGGCGGCCGCCTCGGCCTCGCGATAGGCGTTGCTCAGCTTGAATATATGTATGTTTTCGGGGCGCTTGCCGTACGGCTTCGGGCGGCCCGAAAAATAATTCAATCTCAGATGCGCCAAGTCGGATTCGGTATCAGAGCTTAAGACGCTTATCGGTTCGGATACCTCTGTGCCGAGGTTCTCCGCCAGCTCAGCAAGCCGGCGGCAGGTCGCCGCAATCGGTTCAAATAAGGATGAGGGACGGTCAATACTGTCACAAGACATTGCCGCGGTGACGTCCATAAGTTTCATAAGCTCGCCGATGGCGGTATATTCAACAGGAGTGAAAGAACGAAAATGCAAAATAAACAAATGGCCGCGAAGAAAGTCGCACCTGCTGAGCTTAGGACAGATTAAGGTCAGATTATCCTCGGCATCGGCGGCCTGTTCGTTCATATATCCGTTAAAGGTGTCAAGGATAAGCGAAATATCTTCAAGCTTTGAGGAAAGCTCATCGTTATCCGTGCCTTGTGCAGCGGCGGTCAGAAGCTCGGAGGATACGCCATAGCGCTTGAATTCCGAGATGAGCTCAACCAAGTCGGAGGAGAATCCGCGCCTTTGCATTGCTGAGCCTAAGTATCGCATCTTCTTGCGGAGGGCGCGGATGGTTCTTGCGGCAATTATCTGCCTGCCTGCTCCGTCAACATATTTCAGCCTGAGCGGACCGAGCTTTGAAAGCACGAGATTGCACAGCCGTGAGAAGGTTATGACCTTTATTCTTGCCTGTGCGGTTATGCCAAAGTCGCGGATGACCGATTTTTCCGCCGAAAGCGAAAACTGTTCCGGCACCAAAATCCATACGCTGCCGTCGGCTGAATCGATTTTGTTTTTAATGTATATATCCTTGTCGGCGCTGTCGGGACCATAGATTATGTTCAGCATATATACCTCCTGTAATTAAAATGTTGCGCAGGCCGACCGATAAATTGATAAAACAGAGAATCAAAAAATCAGTCTGCCGGCGCAACGCGAATTGTTATTTTATAAGCATTGAAATATATCCCTGTGCCCATACAATCAGAATTATGAGCGGAAGAACATATTTAATATATATCCTCAGGCATTTAGGGAAGGTAATTCCCTTTTCGCCCGTATTAACCTCTTTGATAAAATTGCTCCAGCCCCAGCCGTGTTTGTTGTAGGTACAGAAGATTACATAGAAGAACGAACCGAGGGGAAGAACATTGTTGCTTATAATAAAGTCCTCTATGTCCATAAGCGACTTTCCGCCGAGCTGAATAAATGACCAAAGGCTGTTCCCGAGTACGGCGGGAAGGGCGAGAACAAATACCAGGCATATATTAATGAGCGCAATCTTTCGGCGATTAAGCGGAGTAAGCTCAATCCAGAATGACATAATATTCTCAAAAACGCCTATAACCGTTGAAAATGACGCGAAAATCATAAATAAGAAGAAAAGCGTTCCTATTATTCTTCCGCCGGGCATAGTGTTAAAGATGCTCGACAGAGTGGTGAAGAGAAAGCTTGCGCCCACGTTTCCGGCGTCCGCTGTTACACCGTTGTTATAGGTGAAGCACGCGGGGAAGATGATGAGACCCGACATAATCGCGACAAGGGTATCGAGCGAAACAATCGTTATAGATTCACCGAGAAGCTTGTGATCGTTGCCGATATAGCTTCCGAAGATAGCTATTGAACCCATACCTATCGAGAGGGTAAAGAACGCCTGACCCATCGCCGATGAGATAACCGTCCATACGCCCGCCTCTTTGAAGTGTTCAAACGACGGAATAAGATAAAACTTTAATCCTTCGGCCGCGTTTGAAAGCGTACAGCAGTATATCGCAAGGCCGAGCATAAGTATAAAGAGTGCAATCATCATAACTTTTGTGATACGCTCCACGCCGTTTTGAAGGCCAAGAGAGCATATCCCGAAGCAGATGAGAATTACACCGAGCGTCGATACGATGTTAAGACCCGTATTTGTGACTGTCGCACCGAAGTAGGCGGGAAGCTCTGCGTTCGGAATCGTCAGAATCGAACCCGACAGATATTTAAAGAAGTAAATCAGCATCCAGCCGGATATTACCGTATAAAACATCATAAGAAGATAGTTTCCGCCGATTCCGAGGTACTTCATAAAATGCCACTTCTGACCGGGCTTTTCAAGAACCTCAAACGATGATGCGATGCTTCTCTTGCTTGCTCTTCCGACGGTCAGCTCGGCTGTCATAGCCGGGATGCCGAGAAGTATCAAAAATAAAATATAAATCAGTACGAATACGGCACCGCCGTATGCACCGGTGGTAATCGGAAAACGATAGACGTTTCCGAGACCGATTGCACAGCCCGCCGATATAAGTATGAAGCCCAGTCTTGAGCCGAATTTTTCTCTCTCCATTTTAAACTCCTTAATCTCTTGTTTTGTTATTCATTTTCATTATTTTCTTCTTGTTTTTCGTCAGGACGGCAAACGACTTTAACCTCGTCTATACGATGATTGTCAACCTTAGCAACAGTTATCGTCATATTCTCATAATCAAAGCTTTCGCCTTTTTCCGGAACCTTTTCAAGCTTTTCCATCACCCAGCCGCTGAGTGATGTGCTTTCAGACTCGGCATCAATCGAGAAGTATTCACAAAAGTCATCAAAGTCCATATGTCCGCTGACGAGATATGTGTCCTTTCCGCACTTTCTAACGGGTTCGATAACCTCATCGTGTTCATCCCAAATTTCACCGACAATCTCTTCGAGAATATCCTCCATTGTGACAATACCATAGGTTCCGCCGTATTCGTCCAGAACAACAGCAAGGTGCGACTTGCTCTTCTGAAGCTTTTGAAGCATCTCGTTAATTTTTTCATTGCGAAGGACAAAAATAACCGGAGTTATTATATCCTCAACGCGTTTATCGGTGATACCCTTCGATGTGTAAAAATCCTTGATGTGGATTGCGCCGACAATGTTGTCAATGTTCTCGCTGTATACCAAAATACGTGAAAACTTTGAGGTAGAAAAAACCTCAGCAATTTCGCTTTTGCTTGCCTCAATCGAAACGGCCTCGAGGTCAACGCGGTGAGTGAGAATATCCTCCGCTTCTATCCCGGTGAACTCAATAACGTTCTTTAAAAGCTCGCCTTCATTCTCATCGATTGCGCCGTCCTGCTGAACCTCGTCAACCAACAGACGAAGCTCCTCCTGAGACATTTTTGTTTCGGAATCCAGATGGAACAGCTTTGCTAAAAGGCTCTTCCATGCCGAAAACAAAATATTGACCGGCGTAAGAACAATGATTAAAAGCTTTAGAAACGGCGCCGAAAATATTGCAAATTGTTCAGGACAGTCCTTGGCTAGACTCTTCGGCGAAATTTCGCCGAAAATCAAAACCAATATCGTGATAATGATGGTGGAGTACGTCGCACCCGCGTCGCCGTATAGCTTGACAAACAAGACCGTTCCGAGTGAAGCGAGCGAAATATTGACAATGTTGTTTCCGACCAGAACGGTGGATATGAGCTTGTCGTAATTCTCGGATAAGGCAAGCGCACTGCCCGCCCTTTTGTTTCCGTTTTCGGCAAGCATACGTAATCGTGTTTTGTTAAGTGACGAATAAGCTGTCTCAGTGGCGGAAAAGTATGCTGAAAGAGCAACAAGTATAAACATCGCCACAAGGTAAGAAATATAATTTTCCATTAAAATATACCATCTCCGTTATATTATTTCTTTTCGTTTGAAAAAATATGCGCTAAATACGCAAAAAGACACATTCGCTCTGCAAACAGAACGTGCAGCGCAAATATGCCGTCATCAAAGAAAAGGGTATATTAAACTTATTACCGTTTGTGTCACTATCGTCAGAATCCATTTTCTTTTCTCCTCTCGGCATAAATATACCTATATGATAACATAAATCTTAAAAAATGTCAATCAATAGTTTGTGTTCGATTATAACAATCCGGTAACAAAACGGTAAAAAACAGCAAAGGCCAAAAAACGCCGTTCGACTGTCCGAGATAAGACAAGCCAAGCGGCGCTTTTGCGCATAAATATATTATTTTTCGTCAAGATTCTGGTTAGCGGTATGCTCAACATAGAAAGTGACAAGCTCTTCTAAGATTTCATCTCTCTCAAGACGGCGAATCAGGCTTCGCGCGCTGTTGTGAGATGTAATATAAGAAGGGTCGCCCGACAGAATGTATCCGACAATCTGGTTTATGGGGTTATAACCCTTTTCCTTTAAGGCATTATGAACCCTTATCAGAATTTCACGAGGCTCCATCGGTTTTTCGGCCTTTACATCGAACTTTACCGTGTTCCCGAAATCATTGTTTTTATTAAAATCCATATGCTTTTCACCAATGCCTTTCTTTCTGATTTGTCTGTAAATAAATCCTAAAGCGCCGCTATCTGAGCTGTGCGCCGAGTTTTTCTTCAAGCTCTTTGAGTATTTTGTCGGTAACGGGGTTGACATCATCATCCGTCAGCGTCTTGTCGGTGCCTCTGAAGGTAATCGAGAAAGCAACGCTCTTCTTTCCGTGACCTACCTGGATGCCCTCATATATATCGAACAGCTTATAGTCTTCGATTATTTCGGATTTTTGAGCCTTGATAATCTTGACGATTTCGCCGACCTCGACATCCTTGTTGACCGTAACGGCTATATCGCGGGTTACCGCCGGGAACTTAGGAAGCGGCTTATAATGCTTGCTCATATCGAATAATTCGGCAATAACCTCAAAATCGATAAACGCGACGAAAACCTCTGCGTCAATCTTAAAGTTTGTGCATACAGCCGGATGAATCTGACCTATTATGCCGAGATTCTTCCCCTTAGCCGAAACGCTTGCACAGCGTCCGCCATGGAATGTGGGGTTATCCCTGCAAGCGGTAAACTCATAATCGTGTATGCCCACTGTATCGAGCAGGTTCTCAACGATGCCTTTAACATCATAGAAATCATATTCGCCATACATCCCGACAGCAATCGTTTTTGTCTCATCGGGAAGAGGTTCGCCCTCGACCGGGGTGAAAACCGTTCCTATTTCAAATACGGCCGCCTGAGGATTCCTGCGTGTATAGTTAGTGCGAAGAATCTTCATAACGGATGAAGTCATATCGGTTCTCATAACGCTATTTTCTTCACCGAGAGGGTTGGTTATGCGTACAAAATTATTCCTGCTGTCGTCTGCGGGAATTCGCACCATAGCGTTTTCCTTAGGGTCGATAAACGAATAGGTTATTATTTCATAAAGACCCGATTCCGAAAGCTCGGTACGAACGGTATCCTCAAGTTTCTGGAGAGGTGTCTTTCCTCCGGCAACCATCTCACCGCGCATAAGCGTGGTCGGAATCTTTTCATAGCCATAGATTCTCGCGACTTCTTCGGCTATGTCCGCCATGCCTTCAATATCGGCTCTGAATGTCGGAATGTGAATGTGACCGCCGTCGACCTGAAATTCAAGACGCGCAAGCATTTCAATCATATCCGCTTCAGAGATTTCCATCCCTAAGAATTTATTCATCTTTTCAGGCTCAAACGGAAGAACCTTTGCACGTTTTTTGTTGGGATATTCGTCTATTACGCCTCCGACAACCTCACCCGCGCCAAGCTCGTTCATAAGCTCGCAGGCACGGTTGATTGCATTCAAACAATTTTCGGTGTCAAGACCTTTTTCAAAAAGCGCCGAGGCGTCAGTTCTCATACCGAGAGCCTTCGCACCCTTTCTGACAGCCGCCGCATTAAATGTCGCCGACTCAAACAGAACCGTGGTCGTTGCGTCACAGACCTCGGAATTCGCTCCGCCCATAACGCCGGCAACGCCGATAGCGCGCTTTTCGTCGGCAATGACAATCATAGACGAATTCAGCGTTCTCGGCTGATCGTCGAGGGTTTCGAGCTTTTCGTTATCTTCTGCATTTCTTACAATTATTTTTCTGCCCTCAACATGGTCAAGGTCATATGCGTGCATAGGCTGACCGTATTCAAGCATAATATAGTTTGTTATATCAACAACGTTATTGATTGCGCGGATTCCGCAAGCCTTAAGCCTTCTCTGCATCCATTCCGGCGAGGGTGCAATCTTAACATTTTTTACAACCCTTCCCACATAGCGGCTGCACAGGTCGGTGTTTTTAATCTCGACCGAAGCATAGTCCGCCGCGTTTTCGGAATTTTCCTTAACTTCGGGGGTGTGAACCTTAAAGGGGCGATTAAATGTTGCCGCTGTTTCGCGCGCAAGGCCGATTATGCTCATACAGTCGGGGCGGTTTGAAGTAATTTCAAATTCCGCAATATTCTCGTCAAGACCGAGAACCTTAACAATATCCTCGCCGACAGGGGTGTCGTCCGGAAGAATAAGTATTCCGGTCGCTCTCTCCTCCGAGATACCGAGCTCATCGGTAGAACACATCATACCGAAGCTTTCAACACCGCGGAGCTTTCCCTTTGTGATTTTAACTCCGCCGGGAAGCGTGCTTTTGTGCTTTGCGACAGGAACAACCGCGCCTTCAAAAACGTTCTTTGCGCCGGTAACAATCTGAATCGGTGCGTCCTCGCCGACATCAACCTGACACACAACGAGCTTGTCCGCGTCAGGGTGTTTTTCTATTTTGAGTATCTTTCCGACAACGACATTTTTAAATTCGGAGGCGGCGTTTTCGATACCCTCCACGATTGAGCCGGACATCGTCATTTTGTGCATATACTCCGAAGGCTCGATGCCGTCGATATTCATATAATCTTTAAGCCAAGATAATGGTAATTTCATTTGTTTAACCCTCCTATTCCTTAAAACTGACTGAGAAAACGAACGTCGTTCTCATAGTACAAACGCATATCGGTAACGTCATAGCGGAACTGGGTTACACGCTCGAGACCGATTCCGAAAGCGAATCCCGAATAAACATCGGGGTCAATACCACAGTTTTTGAGAACCTTAGGGTGAACCATACCACAGCCGAGAATTTCTATCCAGCCTTCGCCCTTGCAGATACGACAGCCTTCGCCGCCGCAGTTAAAGCACGAGATGTCAACCTCGGCGCTCGGTTCGGTGAACGGAAAGTGATGCGGACGGAAGCGCAGACGGGTATTCTCGCCGTACAGCTTCTTTGCGAAAAGCTCAAGAGTACCCTTTAGATCCGCCATTGTGATTCCTTTATCGATAACCAAACCCTCAACCTGGTGGAAGACGGGCGAATGTGTTGCGTCAACCGCGTCACTTCTGTAAACACGCCCCGGAGATATAATCCTGATAGGCGGCTTTTGTTTTTCCATTGTTCTGACCTGAACGGGTGATGTCTGGGTTCTTAAAACAACGTTGTCATTTATATAAAAGGTATCCTGTGTGTCTCTCGCCGGGTGATCCTTCGGAATATTGAGCGCCTCAAAGTTATAATAGTCAAGCTCAACCTCAGGGCCGTCAACGATAGAAAAGCCCATTCCGATAAATATATCCTTGAGGTCGTCAAGGACGGAGGTCAGCGGGTGCTTCCCGCCTTTTTTCGGACGGTTTCCGGGAATTGTAACATCGATGGTCTCGTCCTTTATCCTCTGTTCCTCAGCAGCAGCAAGAAGCTTTTCTTTTTGTTCATCAAGAGCGGTACCGATAAAATCCCGCACCTCGTTAGCGAGCTGACCGATTTTCGGGCGTTCTTCGGGTGAAAGCGCACCCATCCCCTTCATAACGGCGGTAAGCTCGCCCTTTTTGCCCAAGAACTTAACGCGAAGCTCTTCAAGGGTATCAAGCGTTTTGGCGGAACCCAATGCTTCTTCCGCCATAGATTTTATCTTTGCCAATTTTTCTTTCATAGGTAAAATCATCCCTTATTATATTATTTCAATGATTATAATAATAACACAAAAATATTATTATTACAAGAGAATTTACAAATTATTTAAGATTTTTATAACAAAATAAGGCTTTTGCGGCGCAAAAACCTTATTTGTTGAATATTATTTCCTATAGATAAAGTCGGTTTTCGGAAAGATGTTGTTTTATTTTCCGCCGAAATTTTTAATAGAAAGGGTTTCGAGCGGGTGACCGTCCGACTTTCCGTCCATAATCACAAACTCTTCCGAATCGGCTGAATCGGCTGAACCGTCTGAATTCGATTGCTTCATAAAAGGAAGGTCAAGCGCGGAGTTCACAAGCCTTGCCATTGCTTCTCTTGTTATTGTGGTGTATATTTCGCCGTTGTCGCCGAGAAGACCGTACTGCTTGGCGGCCTTATAGTATCCGTCCGGATACCCTCCGTTTAGTTCCGCAAACCTTCCGTACCCGGTCAGGCACATCATAACCTTTATAATTTCGTTAGTGGCAACAATGCTGTCGGGTGAGAACGTTCCGTCGGCATTACCCTCCATTATTCCGGCCTTATACGCGGCCGAGATATACGGATATGCCCAATCCTCTTTTGAAACATCGGTGAAAGGCGCTTCCGCTTTCCCGGCGATAGCGTCGTCATCGGCGGCGGCCAGCTTAACCGCGATTTTTGCAAGCTCGGCGCGGGTAAGAAGCCGCATAGGCTCAAAGTTTCCGTTCTCGTCACCGACCATAATGCCAAGCTCCTTCAAGCGGTTTATTGCCGCCTGTGACTCGGGTGACGGATAGGTCGAAACAGAGGCCGAGGTTTCGTCTATATACGCGATATGAACAATATCGGTTTTCTTGTTTTCATAGTCTTTAAGAACGTTGTTGTCGATGTATATTTTTATCCACGGCTGACTTCCGTTTATAAACGAGTCCAAATCGGGGGAGAAATATTCCTTGACCGAAACGCCAGTTTTATCGTCTATCAGGAAGGTTAAATTCTCGTTTTCGGGCTTTTCACCTTCAAAATCCATATCCAATTTAAAGGTAATATCCCCGGTGCTTTCGTTTTTATGTATATCGCGGCCCTTTATCATCGTCCACGAATAATTCTCGGGATTATGGAATTTTTCCTTTTCAGCAGGGTCGGTAACGGGTCTTGCCAGAGCTGTGCCCGAAAGCATAAGCATTCCGCAAACAGCGGCCACTGTTCTTTTAAAATTCTTGTTCATAGTGATTCTCCTCCAATCAAGCTTACGCAGCAAAATTATATAATTAATTATTTAAAATTATTTTTGTAGCAAAAAGGGGTTGCGAATACGTTTTTAAAAACGTATTTTTGAAGATGATGAGGCAATGTCTAAAATTACATTGCTATGTGTATTTCCGTTTGCAGATGTGCACTGGAATTGATAGCGAACATTAGGAACAAAGTTATAATAATCAGTTTCTATAAAGTATGTTGTACTTGATGATGTTCCTATTTTAGGCCAATCAAAACAACTTTGTCCAAAGATTGATGTTGTGCTAGTTGCAAAATTTACTCTGATATATTCTGAGGAACGAAGGCATATCCACTTATCGGTTGATGAAATAGTGAAAGCGTTTAAGGCAGCCGGTTGAGAAATAACACCCTGCGGATAGACCGGTCCTAAATTAACACCTTCGTTCCAGCTTCTTGTTAAAGTTGGAAATTTATAATTATCAACAGCATAAATACCATCATATACCTTATATGCGCCATCAGGTAAACCCTCTGGAATTTCGTCGGTGTCATTTGCAAAAACACTAACACAACTAATTGATAAAACGGTGATGATGGCTAATAACATTGAAACTAATTTTTTTGATTTTAACATTTTATATTCCTCACTTTCGTATACTTTGAATTTTAAATTTTTATTGTGTTCGTTTATCAAGTATCATTGTCCATCGGAATCACCCTCTATCATATTATAATAACATAAAGATTTCTAACTCTTTATACTACCATAAACAGCATAAGGGATCAAAATTCTTCAAAATTTTAAAATTTTTTTAATATTTTAATTGTTTAGATATTTAAGGCTTGATAAAATAGCATCCAATGTATTTTTATTTACATTCGTTGATATTTTGTACAGAATATTTTTTGAAGTCCAAAAAACGGTATAGGCATCCAGCCCATTTTCGTTTGTCAATCTAACTATTTTTCCATTTGTATCTAGTATTTTGGTATCTTCAATATCAAACTTGTTATTATCAGTCTGAAAAAAAGCCTCATTCTCGTCTGTTAAATTTTGGTGAAATATTAGCCATTCGTTATTTGATTTATAGTTCAAAACAATATTAGTGTCAGAATCTAAAATCTCGGTTAAGTCCATACCGGGAGGAAGCCATCCGGGAATAATAAGCTCACTTTTTCCCTCAAACCGGACTATTTCATTATATCTTTCGTCATCGATTTTTGTTGTTTTGACATTTAATATTGTTCCGCTTATGTCAGTATATGTCTTAAAAAACAAAATCTTTACTGCGGATACGTTTAAGGATAATGCCAGAACAATAGCGGAGACCGCCACAATTAAAACGCATTTTTTCAGGCTGAGACGTCTACCTGATTGTTTTTTGATTTTTGATAATGTTTTTCTATAAATTTCTTTTTTTCGAGAGTTTATAGTTTCCAGTTCTTTTTCAGGAATATCAATATTTTCTTTGGCGATATCCTCGGCGTATTTTTGGGTCGCCTCTTCGAGCATAACATCAAACAATTTTTCATTTAGTTTATTTAAATCGTTCATACATTCATACCTCACTTTCGGAAACGGCAGCACCGGGAATAAGTTTTTGTTTTAAAATTTCTCTTCCTCGTTGAAGCTGAGTATAAACGGTTTTGGGGTTTCTGCCCAAATATCCGGCGATTGTCTCAGGCTTCATATGAAATTTAAAATAGAGAAGAAGAACATCAGAATATTTTTTATCCAGTTTTTTAATTTCACAAAATATAGCATTGATGTTGTCGTTGCTTACAACGAGTTCTGCAGGATCTTGTATACAGTCCGGATTTACGGAGTATATAATATCATCATCTATATTTATAATTTTTGAGGC
>CAJKNM010000024.1 GCA_905201285.1 uncultured Eubacteriales bacterium
TTATCCAAAATATATGTAGTCAGCGTTGTCTGTCTCGGCGACGGCTTTACCCCCATCGCAGTATAATCAACATCAATATCTATCACTTTGTTTATCATATTTTATACATTCCCCTTACCTGTTTTTAATGAATGCTCAATACAACTCAAACATATAAAAACCCGCGGTACCTTTTGAAACATTTTTAATTTTAACCCTTATATATCTGACATTGCTGTGTTTAAACGGAATAATACCACTATCCTGTCCCGTTGCGCTTCTGCTTAATATTGTGTCATAATAATCTCCATTCCGTTTTTACCAAAGCTATAGCATCTACTTTCGTTTATACATGCGTAATACGCCCGACTGCGGCACATTAAATACCGAAATGCCGTTCATCTTAATCGGGGCACATTCAATCCGTCTCCCCATACAATCAAGAATCTCATATTCAAAATTCCCGGCTGCTCGAACAGCGATATAACCCTCTCCCGTTCCGTTGACCGTGACAAATTCATTTTCCGAAAGTTCAACAACATTCCGACTGTAGCAAACGCAAATTTTCTTTTTGTTAAGCTTGGCCTCGGCCATCGAATAGTTTGCTTCGGGATTATATATTCTAAGTTCACCGTCAAGCAGGATTTCCTTATTTTCCGTCCAAAAGCTCAGCCAGAATTTAAGTACCTCATAATGCTCGAGCGTTATTTCGCTCAGCCGTACGGAAATCTGCGGAACGCCGAAAAGCACCGCTATCATTTGTTTTGCAACGCTTTCATTTGTATCATTATCATTCCACGTTATCATATCCGAGTGTACCGCCGCTCTGCCTGAGGTCAGGCGGAGGTCGAGAACACCGACGCGGTTTATAAACGCGTCCAGAGCACAGTCTCCCACTCGTATCATATTACCGTACTTTGTGACAACAGGTCCGACATAGGGCTGTCTGAATTCAAGCAATATATCAGGCTTTATCTTTTTCAGCCTTGATGTTATTTCCTTAAGCAGACATTCTATCGCGTCTTCAAGTGATTCAAAATCTCTTTCACCGCTTGTTTTATCCGAATACTCCGTTAATGCAAAAGCGTCTATAAAGTCAAGCTTAAATCCGTCAAGGTTCCATTCCCTCGCCGCTTTTTCATAAATGCTTATTAAATATTTGCGCACCTCGGGGAATCTTGGGTCAAGACAGCTCCATTCTTTTTCCTCGCCGTTTAAGAATCTTCCTCTGAATCTTACCCATGCGTCGGAATGTTTTCCTACATAGGGAACGGAATACCACAGCATAACCTTCATGCCTATATCGTGAACAGCGGCGACAAATGCGTGCATATCCTCGATTTTGCTTTTGCACACACGCCAGTCGCCGCAATAGGCATAACCTCCGCCGTTGTTTTCGGTCTGCCAGCCGTCGTCTATTATTATTGTCCTCATTCCAAGCTCATACGCCCTTTTACATTCTTCGATTAGCTCGGCATCGTTTATGTTCTGATGAAAGTTATACCATGTCGAATACATCGGCATTCGCGCATGACTCGGAACAAATTGTTCCGAGCCGCGCATACGCTCAGCCGCGTCAGATATGGCCTTGTAAAAGGGTATTTTCCGCCTGTCGATTATAATTTGGCTTTTGTATTCATTAATTTCCCCTATTGGAATGGTAAAGAACGATATTTTACACAAACAGCTCTTGTCAGCTTCCTCAGTTCCGCAGCTGATTTCAATCGGAGTTTTAGCGTCGTTAATCGAAAGAGTGAACACATTATTTCCGCTCTGTGAAATAACCGACTGAATCGGTACGCCCGAGGCAAGCCGCGATTTTGAAATCTGGTGCTGCGGCCGCCAATCGGGAAGCACATTTCTCACAAGACCGCACTGTGAATTCCAAAGTGAAAACGCATCGATGTATGGGATATTAAACTCGACCGTTATTTTTGAAGGCGAACACGCCTGTTCGGGGCGAAACAACACCTCATAAATAAAGATACCGTCCTCGCTGTCAGATAGGCTAATATTGAATATACTGTTTTTATTATTGTTGTCTATATTAAATTCCACTTTAGTCTCCTCCGGTCTGTATTTATATGCCCCTTATTTGTATACTACAACAATTTGAATGCCTCCGCCCGCTGACTGTATAGCGATAAAAGAGCATTTGTCTCCCGATGTCTTATAGGTATCTATATCAGCCACCGAGCCAACTCTAACCTTGCTTCCTCTTGAATCCTCATCATATACTAATATAGGCTTATCTGTAAAATCAAATATCTCGGAATATTCGCCCTTCGCCTCACCAAATTTCACAAAGCCTCCGTTGGTCTCTGTTACATAACCCGTTACAAATCTGTTATCTCCTCCGACATCGTTATTTGTTATTATTGTACCGATATCCGCTTTTTTAAATATAGAATCTACACCTTTTAAATATCCGTTGTTATCCGTATAGGGCTTAACAATGTCGCCAGGTGACGCAAAAGAGCTTACCTTATAGTCTGACTGACAGTAAAACTGCACCGGTGCCTCACCCTTATATCCCCGCAGGCTCTCAACAATGTCACCATTTTCATTGATACTCTCAATAATATCCTCAACAAAAATATTCGTATCCCAGTAAATCGGCTTGCCGAAATCATAACCGTATATAACTGCGACCTGAGTTGGTCCGAAATCGTCGTTAAACTTATATGTTTCAACAGTATAACTATTTGCTCCCTGGTCGCCTCTTAATTCCGAATTTTTAACCATTTTGTATTCGGAATCATCCGCACCTGCCGCATTTTCGGGTACAGCCATAATCATAGTGCTGCTGTCAATCAAGGCCTTTTTCCCGAACTTTCTTCCTGAGTATTTTTCCGTCATTCTCGAACAATCCACCTGAAGTGTCGAATCATCTTCATCCTTACCTTTTTCGGTGGTGTCTATGTAATTAATCTCATCGTTTTTGTTTAATTTACACAGAGCAAGGCGGCTTTCCGAGAAGATTCCGAGGGCGTTCTTTATTGCCGCGGAGTCTTTATAGGTAACGCCGTCAATCTTAACGCTGTCGGCCAAATCATAAACCTTCATCTCCCCATACTGAGTATATGCCTTAAGCTTATAACCCCACGGACCCGATTCAGAGGCCTTGATAATGTATGCAAGGAACCCGTCCGCCTTATTCACCTCGGCATATGCAACATATCCGAAGCTGTCTATATATGCTACAATCGAATTTCCGGCCTTAAATTTATTGTCAAGGTTCTTATCAAGCACGCGATATCCATTATCGTTTACCACTATCTTTGTTAAATTTTTCTCAGTGCCGGAATACGAAATTTTCCCGTTTACCTTTTCGCTGCTTACATATACGGCTGCGTGCTTGCCATACACAGAAACGCTCAGTATAGTACCCTTTTGTATGCTCGAAAAGTCAACCTTTTCTCCTGATACGCTGCATATTTTCAGATAATCATAATCATTTTCGTCAAGACTGACCGTTTCGCCGTTCTTTCCAACTACGCTTTTGTCCGTCTGATTAACCGATTCAACATAAACATCATAAAAACCGGTAACGATAATAACGTTATAAGCGCCCGAATTGTTTGACTTTATAAGTTTCACGCTGTATATGAAATTTTTACCGTTAAACAAATCCGAAACCGAATCCGTATACACAGCGCCGTTGTATATAACGCTTACATTCTGCGCAAGAGCCGCGCTCCTGTTTTTAGAACCGTCCTTTTCGACATATTCGACCGAAAAGGTTCCGGTATTAAAGCTGAATTCATTATCGGGCTCGGTCAGATAAAGTACGTTGTCCTTGTTCTTTTGTTTAAGCCAGAGCAGCGTTTTCTCATTATCACTATTTCTGTAAATAAATTCAACATTTTCACCGAGAAGGTCGCCCGCATCAATGTTCGGTACGGAATACACAACATCGTCTATGCGTACTTCATCGTCATCGATATTTGAAGCGCCGTAAATATAAGTCTTATCGGCCGCCGTAACCATACCGTCTTCAAAATATGCGTCATAGTATTCTTTAATAAAAGTATTTTCGCCGTTTCCGCTTCCTCTTGTGAGCGGATATTTTGTATTATTAAAATCTGTGCTCGGCAGGTCAGCCTCAAGAATATTTCTAAACATAATAAGCATATTTCCCATATTGAGATTTTTATCCGAGCTTATACCCGAGGTAAGCTTCAGTCTGCCCGCGGCGTTTACATAGCCGGAGGGGAAGCCGCCCTTTTCGTTTGCATAGCCGCCATAACCTAAGGCCCTTATCAGAACGACAATCGCTTCGTCTTGGGTTATTGTATCATCGGGAAGGAACATTTTGTCTCCCGTTCCGTCAAAAACGCCCATATCGGTAAGTGCATTGACCGCCCCGAAAGCAGAGTTACTCTTCGGCACATCATAATAATACACCTTATTTTCGTCATTATTCTCCGAAACCTTGAACAGTTGGCTTACGAATTTCGCAAGTTCGCCTCTTTTGATTTCTTTGTTCGCATTCAGGTTCATTTCGTTATACTCGTCATAAAGCCCGAGTGCGTGCAGTATATCAAGTGCGTCGTTTACATCCTCAAAGTACTTTGAATCGGCTGTGCTTTGTTCCTCTGCATATATCGGAACTGACACCGTCACCGCAACAACGGCGGCTATTATAAAAGATATAAGTTTTTTCATCGTCTCTCCTCCGTTAATTCATATACTTATACAATTCATATACTATCTTCGCCGCCTCTGCGCGGGTAGAATTATTATTCGGGTTAAAAGCATAGTTTTCGTCGCCGTTAATCATTCCCGCTGCCGCAAGAGCATTGACCGCGTCAAGCGCGTAATCCGATATCTCGCTTTCATCGATAAAGCTCTTTTCGGGCTTGCCCTTAAGACCTGAAACGTTTGCCGCTATAACCGCCATATCCTGACGGGTTATATTGCTTCCCGTGCCGAACTTTCCGTCACCGATACCCTTGATTATGTTCTTCTCATATGCAGTTTTTACAAAAGGAGCATACCACGCATTATCATCAACATCGCTGAATACGTTTTCCTTTCCGTCTGTAGGAATACCCATAACGCCGATTATCATTTTTGTGAATTCCTCACGCGTTACGAAATCATCGGGGCAGAATTCTGTCTCTGACTTTCCGTTTATGATGCCCTTGTCCGCAAGCGCGCAAATAGCCTCGTTTGCCCATGCGACCGAATCGATATCCAAAAATATTCGCTTTACGTTTTCGGGCTTTTGGGTGTTCGAACCGTATCCCGGTGCAACCGAAATTCCGCCCGAGCTGCCCTTACTTCCGCCTCTGCCGCCGCCTGAGCCGCTTCCGCCGCCATTACCGCCACCGTTACCCGAGCCGCTTTCGCTTCCGTTAAACGCGGATGCAAGGGCGGAGACGCTGTTATAATGCTTGCCCGAAACCGTTGTATATCTGTCATCCGGCTTACCCGAATCCAAACCGATAAATTCGGCATATTCCTGCATAATTTTCTTTGCCGTCGACGCGCCGCCCGGGAATTCAACAACAGCCAGTATTACTGACTCCTTTATTCCTTTCTGGAATTCCTCGACCGAATCAAACGTCCTTGAAGTCATTTGCGAGTTAAAGGCACCCGACTGTTTTGAGTCATTCTTTACCTTACTCAACCATTCTTCTATATCCTGCGGTACTAAAACGGAACCCATATACTGTATTGCATTTCCGACCTTCTTCTCGTTTATTCCCTCTATGACCGTAAACGTGTCAAAAATCTTCTGAGTCCTGCTTGAATTTTTTACATCCAGCTTTTCTTTTCTGGTATAGTCATACATCTTTCCCATAGCGGAATCGAGATTTATATTATCGATGTTCAATCCATCATTAAAAACAATCAAATTATCCTTGACCGTCTTAATGAAATCATCTTTGCTCGCCGCATTGTTAAGGCTATCTATAACTTTCTCATATTCTTGGCTGTTTACAAAGTTTACCTCTACTATCTGCGGCTCATTCCACTGCTTTGACGCAATATACGCATTATACGTACCGCTTTTTCCGTCATAGGTGAAATCAAATGAAAACTTACCGTTTTCATCGGCCTTTGTCTGGTTTGTGTAAATAACCAGCGAACCGGGGTCGCTTGAAGCCGCAAGTTCTTCAAGCGACTTGCCTTCCTGTAAAATCTGTATAGATACAAGCTGTTTTGCCTCCGCATCACCCGATATGGTGACGGTACTGCTGCTGTAATCCTCTGAAACCGATGTTGCGAACGCGCTTCCCGAGAGCAATATCAAGCTGCTCAGGAAAAGTCCGCCGCATATGCCAAGCTTTCTTTTCTTTCTCATATCTGCCTTTCCCTTCTTAATTAAGTTTTAATTAAACTGTTTTACCCCCAAACACGGCTTTAAATCGCCGTTCCATACAAAGCATACCAGCTTCTCAGCGCCGATTCCAGCGAATGCGGGAATCGTCAGCTTATTTGTGTTAACTTCGCTGCTGTTAGGTTTTACCTCTTCTCTTTGTGCCCACACAACCCTGTCATCCTTATAGAGCGCGGCGATGGCATAAAGCGGTTCGCCGACATTTTCGAGATAAAACTCCGCCTCTAACTTATCGGTCGGCTGTACGTCGCCGAGGCTGTTAGCCGTCATGCCGTTTTTTTTTAGCAAAATACCGTTTTTTATCTCGAAATCGGTATTTTCCGTATTGCCGTTATTCACAAACGCCGTATACTCTCCTTTTTCAAGCTCCGCCGTAAAGCTAAAGCTTCTGTCATCACCCGACACGTACTGATTAACATATACAAACGACGGTTCATCGCTCCCCTTCCGTGAAATTCTCACCGTCACGTTTTGGTTAGGCTTTACGCTTTTTCCGCTGATTTCCGCCGTGTTTCCGCTGACCGAAATGTTCATTTCTCCCGTCCCGGCGGGTGTCTGACCCTTTATAGTTATTTCTCTTTCTCTCACATTTCCGTTGTTCACACGCACAAGGTACGTGCCGCTTTCAAGATCTGTGGTAAAGCTGAAATTTCTTTGGCTGTCGGACTTGCATTGATTAACATACCCGCCGGGCAGGTCAATCTCGCCCGGGTCGGAAATTTTAACCGTTACGTTTTGGTTCGCCTTTACGCTTTTTCCGCTAATACTTACGGTGTTTCCGACAGTACTTACATAAAGGCTGTCGGGGCCTTCCTCCGCCTCGCCGCAAATTATGTACTTCGGCCAAAAATCAAGCTTTAGGTTATACGTATCCGTTATCGTATTGCCAAAGGCGTCGCGTACCGTGATGTCTTCGTCCTCACCGACCGGAAGATTTATATTGAGCGTGTCATCGCTTACCGATGAAGAATACTCCGCCGAACCCTTTGAAAGACTTAGGGTATATTCGTTTCCGCCATTCGACCAGAGAACATATAGCTTCTTTCCCGTACTTGCATAGCTGTAAACGCTATAGCCTTTTTTTGAGCTGTCCATATTTACGTCTTTTCCACTAAATTTCATATTATAGGTAAGCTTATTCTTCGCCGTTACAGTACGATAGTTCGGCTTCGGCGTACCGTTGTTAAAAGTCAGTCCGAAGTGTGCCTGATCCCAGTCTTTTTCCGGATTTTCCTGCAGGTCTCTCAACTGATACTTCATCATCATATCAGCGCGACCGTCCTCATCAAACAGAACCGCTAATCTGGCCTCGTACGCTGCCTGTTCATCATCACTTATTGAACCATATTCGTTAGCCACACTTGAATACCCCGTTTCGGTTATCCATATAGGAAGCTTCGCACCACACATAGCGTCAATGATACAATCCATAACCGCCTTATAACTGACGGGGTGCTCATCCACGGCTTTTTTTGACATATCCGGATAAGGGTGAACGCTGACGGCATCCATATAATCGGCGCCGCCGGCCTCAAACACCTGTTTCATAAATGTTGCTTCGCACGTTGTAGGCCACCATATTCCCGCTTGTGAAACACCGAGGACATAAGCCTCAGGATCAGCGGCCTTAATTGCCGGATATGCGGCTTTAATCAGCTTAACATAATTTTCTCCCCAAATGTTATGGAGAGCATTGGGCTCGTTAAACATTTCATAATATTTGACCCTTCCTTTAAGCTCACCTGCAACATAGCTGCAGAAGTTTGCGAACCCCTCTACTTCATCATTGGTTTTAGGAAATTCATTTTTCCCGTAGAGGCTGTTGTTTCCGCTGAGAACTATCAAAGCTTCTATACCGTTTTCCTTTATTTTGTCAATCCGGTCTATATAAAACTCCGGTAATGTATAAACGCCTTTTTCCTTTTCCACCGAACTCCAGGGAATTGTACTTCTGAAAATGGAATATCCGCCGTTTTTCATGTTGCTTATATCCCTGTCTGTGTAAGAAATACTTCCTATAAAGTGTTCGTTGATACCCTGATTTTTTAAAACCAGGGTATCGCCGGAACAATAAAATTTTATTTCTTCAGTATAATCAACACCTCTCACGCTAACAACATAAGACAATACATAATCGCCCAAGGAAAACTCAATCATATGAATGGGAGTTTCTTCATTTGTATTTGGGGCGAGCTTTCTTTCCTTATCGCTGCTCCACAAAACGTTATTGTATGCGTCTTTCAAAGTGATTTTTTCGTTAAACGTTCTGACTAATGAGGAACTGTTACAAACATCAAAGGTTATTGTGTCAAGCTCGTCGGAGGAATACACACCGTTATTCTCTATCGAAATATTCGCTTTTATCGGCGAATATTCCCAACCGTCTGCTGATACTGAGGGAACAAAAATCATACTGAACGCCATTATCATTATGATTATGCCCGACATAATTCTGACTTTTTTCATAACAAACTCCTTTTTATACGCTTTTACTCAATAACATACGCGTCTGTAATAGGAATCATTTTATCAAGTCCGTTCCAGAACATAATCTTTGCGCTTGTCGGTGTTTCCGTACCAAAGTCGGGAACCGTTCTTGTACACGATATTGTATCACTATTCACCGATGCTGCACGCTCTATTTTCTCGCCGTAATCAGCTTTTATAAGCTTGTTTCCGTTAAAGTATGCCACTATAACATATCCGTTTAATGCTGTGTTTTCTAATGCGTTTCTATAATCGATTGTTATATTCATCTTAGCGCCGCTTGTGAGCTGTGAAGGCTGTGTTACGGGAGTTGTATCTATCTTAACCCCGGTAATCTTACCGGTCATTTCGCCCGCGGTGGTTTTAAATTTCTCGGTTAAGGCTTTCTCTATCGTTTCACCGGTGTAAGCCTTAACGCCGCCGCCAATCTCTATAGTATAATTCGTGTTCGGCTTTAAAGGTTCGCTAAGCTTAATAGTAAACACATTATCATCAAGCCCAGCTATGTATGAAACCTCTTTATTATCGGTTTTTATCTTCACGTTTTCTTTAAGTGAACCCAAATTCATAACGGTGTTAAACGTAAGCGTTATTTTATCCGTCGCCGTTGATATTGCGTTCGGATCTTTCTGTTTCTCATCTCCTATGTAAAACGCAAGTCCGTCAGCTGTCAGGCTCGGCGTTCCGCATTTCTGTGTGACCTTAATCTCGTCAAAGAGAATATCCGGATATTCTCCGTCATACTTATATTCCTGCAGCATAAATCCGCAAAAATCCTTTGCGGTTATACTTCCGTTAGAAACCTCTTGGTTATTGAGATCCATAACCTTCCAATTACATTTTCCTGTCTTTCTGTTTATTTCCGCATTAAGCTTATACCAGGTATTAGGTGAAATATCAACACCTCCTACTTTACAACCTTGAATATTCACAATATTCGGGTCACTTGAGCCATCCCACACTTTTATATCGAAATTTGTATCCGCAGGGGTATTGAACATAATTGAGAAATCAACGACATCCAATTCCGGAGTTATGCCTGTGTAGCTCCAATTAATCATTTGGGATGGATGGGTACCGTCTCCATACAATTTCATTTGCAGAGCATTTCCATATCCGTCGGCTCCGGCTGTAATCACAGAGGCATCCGAATAGTGCATTCCCCAGTTGTTATCATCTTTCACATTCATAAAGAGATCCCCTGCTGTATAACCGTTAAAGTTCTGTTCAAACAGAGTTGTTTTCAGCGGAGCCTTCGGAAGCGTCGGCTTAACATCGGTCTGGGTTACAGAAATTTCATCCACATAAACCGGAACGGCATTTGAAAAGTTTGCAATTCTGATTTCGTTAAAGTCTTTCAACTGTTCCGTGGCTTCGCTTCCTAACACAACGCCCGTACCGTCCATATCCGTAATCGCCCAGTCTATCTTTCCGTTTACCTTATCAACAACCGCAATGAGTTTATACCACGAATCGGTTAATTTTGTTCCGTTTATGTTTAAATTGTTAATATTAATTTCATATATCTTATCAATATTTCCGGTCTTGTAGAAGTATATTGTGAGATTGCCGTTTTCTACGCTCTTAAACATCATCTCCGTCACGCCGTAGGTCTTTTCGATATTCATATTTTGATAATCAAAATGTATATAGTTGTTATCCGGATTTATTATTTCAAGCGCGTTGCCGTGGCCGTCCGCTCCCTTGACTATTTTCGATGTATCTTCCGAGAACCAAGGATGCCAGCCTTTTGGTTGTATTGTCTCTTTCGCTGTCTGACCTACTGTATAGCTGTCAAAGTTTTCGCTCAGTAAAACATCTCCTGACGGAGTATCAGGCTTATCGGGAGTTTCGGGAGTTTCGCCGCCGCTTTTACTGTCAACGGTAATCTTTACGTTGTCGATTCTAACGTTTATATTGTTACTGTTATCTATTCCATCTGTCGTGAAACGAACCTTATTTACGCCCGCCTGATTGAAGGTCTGTCCCGCCGGAGGCGTAATGTCCTTACAAAGCTCTGTTCCGTCTACTTTTATGCTTGTTTTACTGTCCTTTACGGTAATATCGACCTTTACCCAGTCGTCTCTCTTAATGTTCTCACCGCCGGCTGTCGCTTGATTGTTATCAACCCATTGTGTTGTACCTACGTGATAAATGCCGCCCTGACTGGTTTCGCCCAGCTGTATATACTCAACATTATTAGTTCCGCCGTCAAGCACAACGATTGATTTTGTAGTCGCTCCATTTCCAAGTTTTAAGTCATAGCTTATATTAAGAGTATCGGTGGCTTTTAATGCGTCCATATCCACAAAAATTTGCTCCCATGATCCTAATGGATCATGTATATTATAGCCTTTTGACCATTTCCAGCAAACATCACCGTCCGCACGTTTTTCAGAGTCCATGCTCGACCAGCCGCCAGCCCCCACATTTTTCCACGCGCCATTCATTCCGCTCTTATTTCCATCTAACGATACGCTGTTAAAGTTATCATCGATGATGACTTTTTGCGTTGTGTCTGCAGCAAAGGCTACGGTCGATATGCTTGTAACTACCATTGCAGCAGAAATGACTGCTGACATCCATTTTCTTATTTTTACGTTCATAATAATAACCCTTTCCAAATATTTTAAATACTTTTATTTCTTTATTATTTTATAAGATGTATAGGTTTAAACAGCTTATAATTCTTACCGCTTCCGATACCGTCATTATAATCCAAATATCCTCTCGGGCTGTCATTATCTGTGTCGTTTACAATAAGTCCGAAATTGATAAGACTGTTTTGGTCTACTTTATATCCGTCACCGAAGATTTCGGTCCACGGGATTTTCATTTCATATATTGTATGTGTTCCTTTTTGGCTAATCGCCGTTTTTACATTATCGGGAAGATCGCCCAAGGCCTTTCCGCAGACCGACCGAAGTCTCTGTGCCGTTAAGATTCCATTGTCAGACAATGCCGCCTGGAATTCTTCAAACTTTTCTGTATCTGCCGGATACGGCGGTGCAACATTACTGAAGCCGAACTGAAAACCGTCCGACCGCCAGATATCTCCGCCTGTGTACGGCTGGGTATGAGTATCATCAGTTACATCTATAGCCATATATAAGGCTTCTTCATCCCACATTAAGTTTCCTATGAAGCTAAGGTCATCCTTGCCGCCCCATTCCTTATTTAAGTGCCAGCGGTCCGATGAATCCGAACATAACCATATGCCGTTCCATTCATTCGGAGAGATACTTCCGTCAATTACCGGCTTTTTGTCCGTATACTTTGCATAGGTCAGCGTTTTTCCGCTGTCGGTTTGTGTAAAGGAATATCCGTTGTCAAGCGTCATCTTTATGTCGGCTTTCATTATGCGTACTACATTCATATCCGGAAGCCGTATCGCATACTCTTTTTGCTCGCCGGGCTTTAGCTTAACAACATTATTGTTGTTTGAGCTGTCATAATTATAATCCGGGAACGAAACATTGGTGGCCGCAGAAATATATCTGTCCGATATATTTTTTATGTTAAGGCTCGCCTTGATGCCTTTATCCTCTGAGTATTCATACATCATATCCGCCTTTAAGGGATCAACAATCGTCAATGTACCTGAGCCGTCATAATACAGCTTTCCGCCTACATAAACGCGGAGTTTAAAGTCGTTATCACCGAGTCTTTCCGCCGGACATTTGAAGCTAACCTTGTTGTCGTCGACTTTATTTTCAAGTTCGCTCTCGACCTCAATTTTAATATCGGCCGAATTATTACCTAAATCTATCACCGCGTCATCACCGACAGCGGCTGTGATTCTGTTGTTTATTTTTATCGTCGGCTCGGTTTCTTCAAATTTTGTAAAATTACCCTTAATATATTGCGGCGCGTCTGTGAGCGGAAGCTCAAAAATTCCGTCCCCCGAATAAAGAGTACTTGTTTCGTTTCCATACAAATCATAAACCTTAATTGTATTCGTTCCGAGGTTTAAGCATACGCTTCTGTTACCCTCGTCCGACCATGCGGCAATAACCTGAGAACCGTCCTCATATTTGAATCTGTACAAAGCTGCCATATCATTATCGGCGATAATCTGATCCATCGCCTCGGTTTTGTTAAGCATTCTGTTCATAGCATTCAGACTGACGCATACCGGAAGAGGTGAAACCGGACTCACCATATCATCTTCCTCACGGAATATTCCAAACATCTGTTCTCTGTCGCTAAGGCCGGAGCCTTTACGAACACAGTTATAAATCATAAAATGATCTGTCCAACCCTCGTTCATTAGAAAAATCCAGTACTTTGGGTTTGAAATTGTTCTCGTCCATTCTGTGGTGGGACCGCCTTCATAAGTCGACCATCCTTGTTCACTAAACCATAACGGTTTGTTATCCATCCCGTATTTTTTGAGAATCTCTTTTAATTCGGGAAGCTTTTCATACCACCAATGACGTTCAAATGAACCGGAGTCGTCATAAAGGTGTATGGATATTCCATCCATATACTCTCCGCCTCCTTTTTCAAGGAACTCCTTAAGCCAGCCGTAATTACTTCCCGCATACGCAAGGCCCAAAACCGTTACATCGGGACGCGCTTTTTTAATCGCCGGATACACCGCCTTCATAAGCCTTATCACCTGGTCAGTCGTATAATGTGCGTTTACCTCGTTATCTAACTCAAAGACAGGAACATTTTTATGCTTTAAAACCGTGTCCACACAAAAATCCACAAATGTCTGAAGAGCCAGGTCGTTAGTTCTGACATCTCCCACGACCTCAGTACTGTTTATAAGAATAGGATATGTCTTAATATTGTATTCATCCAAAAGGTCAATCGCCCCGTCATAAGGCGGATACGTTATTTCCCCGCTGCTTTTCTGAAATTGAAACTGATGCCAGTCGGTTCTGACATATCCGAAGCCGATATCCGACAACATTTTTGTCATATATTCGGGATACGAATAGCCTTTTAAGTCAAGTGACGGCGAAGGAGTACCATAAAAACGCTGAAAATGTGCCGACGGACCGTTTCCCTCATTTTTTTCTTCGTCCTTTGAGTATTTGTTCATTACGCTGAAATAATTTTCTATTGTCTGAACCCTGTTATAACCGGTATCATCGGTGCAGTCAAGCGTTATCTTTATCGAATAGCTTCCGTATTTTGACAGGTCGAGCGTGATTGAAGTATCCAGCTCATCTTCTACCGTTACTTCCTTTTCCGCCGATGCCACCAAATTTTTATTCATTTTCTCAGGTTCTATGACGGGAGTACCCTCCATATAATCAAATGCCTCGGCCTTTATCTTGGTGTGAACCGCTGTTGACCTGCGATTTTTCAAATGAAGCTTAAATTCCTTTGCCTCATCTCCGCCGAATATGTTTCCCGGATAGTCCGTTGACATCTTTGCCGTAAGCTCTTTTTCCGGCAGAGGTTTTATTCTGACTTCGCCGAAAATTATATCCGCATTAGAAGTGCCGGCATATCTGTTCCACTCCGACAGAGATAAATCATATGTTCCGTTCATACCATTCATACTATTGTTAAAAAGGGCGTCCCTTAGAATAAACGTATGTGTCTGCCACTTTTTCGTATTATTCAGATAGCATAAGCCCGCGGCATCGCTTATTTCGTAATCTGTTGAAGCGTATCTCACATTGAAGCTGTTGCCATCGACGGAACTTTCATCAAAGTAGTCAACCTCAACCTGAACGTCCGTTCCCTCCGGTGACGGTGGTATAAACTTATCGCTTACATCTATCATAAAATGCAGAGTTTGCTTGTCTTTATTAAACTTTACTCCCTCTCGTCCGTCTCTGACCACCCTTTCGCCATTGTCCCACAGGTTAAACTCCCACGCGTTTACATTCTTTGTCGTAATATACTTTCCGAATGTCACCACAGCGATGCCGTCCGACGGTTGTTCTTCCATAGCCTTTATCGGCGCAGATGATGTAATAAATATTGCGGCAAGCGATATAGCCGCCGTTATTTTTTTCAACGCCTTATTTCTCATTATCCCTTTACACCTCCCTCATTCATGTTTCCTACAAGATGCTTTTGTATTATAATAAAGAATATTATAGGCGGAATCATGACAAGCGTTAGCATAACCATCTGCTCATCAACCGCCAACGAGCCTTGCATAGCAAGGACACGCGCCATAATTGTCTGAATATCTTTTTCCTTCAGCAAAATCATAGGCCAAAAATAATCCTGCCATGCCGAATTAAATGTCATTATTGCCTGTGTCAATATAATGGGCTTCGCTATAGGCATAATGATTTTCATAAAAATCGTTATATTTGATGCGCCGTCCAGCTTGGCCGATTCTACTATTGAAGACGGGATTGTATCAAAATAGCCCTTAAACCATATAACAGTAAACGGACCTCCCGCCGCCATAATCCATAACGGCCATGGCGTATTGATAAGATTTATATGAAGTATGGGAAAGTTAACAATGTTTTTCATCTGTGCCGCTAAGCTTCCCGGAACCATCATCGTCCACATAAATATTGTCAGTATCAGCTTATATCCCTTAGGCTTAAGCCGCGACAGCGAATATGCCATCAGTCCGTTACAGATTATCGAAAACACTACATATCCAAGCGCTATAACAACCGTGTTCAAATAGTATTTTGTGAAGTTGAATTTCTTCCATGCCTCCAAAAACTTTTCAGGGTGAAACGACTGAGGAATAATTGTCGGAGGTATTCTGTAAAATTCATCTATGTCCTTTGTCGCCGATACAACCGTCCAAAGAATCGGAACCGCCGCACAAATGCAGAGGATTACTATAAAAGAATATATTAAAGCATACAATGCCTTTATTTTCGGATTTTTCATTTCCATTACGGAAATTATCCTGTTATTTGTCTGCTCCTTCAGCGCCTCTTTTTTACTCATCAATCTCACCCCTATCCGTAATTTTATACAATACAGTTGTCATAATAATCAGTATAATTGATTGTATTACGCTGAGTGCCGAGGCACGGCCCGTCTGCATAAATTGAAAAGCATACTGATAATTAAGCATTCCGAGCGTAGTGGAAGCGTTATTGGGTCCGCCGCCCGTCATTATAAATATCTGTTGGAAAATCGCGAATGTAGCTATAATCTGATTGATCAGAGCCAATCTCAGTATAGGCGATAAATACGGAAGGGTTATGTATCTTACTTTCGCAAGAAATCCGGCGCCGTCGAGCGTAGCCGATTCATACAGGCTTCCGTTTACCGACTGAAGGTTTGCAAGGTACATAATAACCGTTCCGCCGTAACCGCCCCAAGTCATAGTAAGCGCAATCGTCGGTATGACAAGGTTCTTATCCTGAAGCCATCCGAGGGGTTCAACACCGAAGTGGGCAAGAATAGTGTTAAACAAGCCCGTCTGTCCGGGGTTGAGCATAACAAGCCATAAAATCGACGATACCACACCGGGAATCATTCCCGGTACATAAAGCATAGAACGAAACAGCTTGTGACCCGGCTTTATTTCATTTAATAAAATAGCCGTAATAACCGGAAGCGGAAATCCTATCACCAAACACCAGAAAACATACTTAAAACCGTTAGTAAACGCTTTTAAAAAGACTGTGTCCGTTAATACTTCCTTATAGTTTTTCCATCCGGCCCAGCCTATCGCGTCATATGCCCTTGTCTTACAGAACGAAAGATATATGCCGTTCACCATAGGCTGATATGTAAATATCAAAAGTGCAATAACGCAAGGGAGCATTAATATCCATGCTCCGCAATCATGTTTCACTATGCGTTTCACCGTTTGTATCACTCTGCCGGGTATTCCGGCAGAGTCTTTTTTATTGTTTCTGTTCATTGATGCAGCTCCTAATTGTCAGTTTTATCCAAGCCATCTTTCTGGAATTGCTCCGAAGCATTCGCTATCAAAGTCTTAATATCCGCATTTTCATTTGTAAGCACTTCCTGCATTACGGATGAAAGTATTCCATAAAGCTGCTGTGCCGCCATAGGCTCTTCCTGTTTAAGCGTTACCTTGCTCTGATCAACCGTCCACAGCTTCGGGTCTACATTTGTATACTTATCATAAAGATCATTAACCTTTTTGGTATACTCTTCATTCCTCCATAAAGAAAGCATAGGTCTTGTCACAACATTTCCCTCATCGGCCGAAATCTTTATTGCTTTTTCTTTCTGTGCAAGAACCTCATCGGAAAGCTCTGCTCCGTATCCCATAATCTCAAGCCAATCAAGAGCCGCATCTATTTGTTCATCCGACACGCCTTTAGACATCAGATATGCAGCACCGCCGATTTGCGCGCATCTGTCCTTGTCTCCCGCCGGAAGGATTGTATAAGACAGCTTATTTCTATCCATTTTATATGTTTTTGTAAATGTATCAAAAACAACATCAGAGCTGACAACCATTGCACTCTGGCCTGTTCCGAACTGTTTACTCACCTCTGACTGACCGTTCATTACATTGTCCGGCAGGCAGTTATACTTCCATTTTAAATCCTTGATATACTGTATTGTTTCATACATCTCGGGTGAATCAAACGTTGACTTCCACTTTCCGTCTGACTGCTGTTCCATAAATTTAACGCCGTTCGACCATGCGATGTTCATAAGTATCCAGCCGCCCTCCGTTCCGGTACTCGGTATAGCAAAGCCCGCCTGGCCTGTCTTTTCCTTTATTGTTTTTGCCGTTTCGGCAAGCTCTTTATATGTCTGAGGGTATTTCGGAACGCCGTTTTCATCAACCAGTCCCGCCTGTTTAAACATATCTACATTACACATAAGACCCATCATATATGCATTATAAGGAATACCGTAAATCTTTCCGTCCTTGGATACAATATTTAAAAACTGTTCATCTATAGCCTTATCATATCCTCTTTCGGATACCTGCCTGCTGATATCCTGAATATATCCCGTTGATATAAGCTTCTTCGGCTCCGTCAATGGCACAAAGAATAAATCGGGATTAAGACCGCTTGCCGTTCTGGGCAAAAATTGTTCTATGTCATAGCTGTATTCATCGGTTTCAACGGTCACATTCGGATGCTTTTCTTTTAATTTTTCAAGTGTGTTCTGATAATAATCATATTGTTCCCGATTATTCTCAGGTGCGGGCCAGCCGCCTATGGTAAGCTTAACCTGTTCACCTGACGTTTGTTTCTTTCCACAGCCGGTGAACATTCCCGCAAGCATCAGTGCCGCGAGCGCACCGCATATTATTCTTCTCTTTCTCGTTCTTGTCATAACTACCTTTCCTCTCTTATTTAGTCTTAAATTTCAACGCGAGTTTTTCCCGCGCTGTTTGATAGTTAAATCATAGCATATACTCACTCGATTTGTATACACGTATTTTGGTCTTTCGACCGTCAATTTGGTCTTAATTCACGATTTTTCGTGCTTTTTTTCAGTAAAATTGCCACTCGGTCTAAACCCCGCTATTCTTTTTTCCGTATTCGTCACGGTACTGACCCGGGGTCATCCCCTCGAGTTTTTTAAAGGCTCTGTTTAAAACATCGTCCGATGAATACCCCACCATCATCGCTATCTGTGATATGGGATAGTTTGTTTCAGCTAAAAATTCCTTCGCCTTTTCATGTCTGACCTCGCTTATATAATCGCGCATTGTTTTACCCGTGTTCTGTTTTATGATTGTATTCAGGTTCTGTCTTCTTATCCCCAGCTTCTCAGACACAAGATTTACGTTCAGGTTATAATCGGCGAAGTTCTCGTCTATGTATTTTTAAATTTCATCGGCAAGCCCCGTATCCGACTGCTTGCTTCTTTGCCTTGCGCGTACCTCACAAAGCTCAGTATAGTATTTATCCAAAATGCCTATATACTCTTCAATCAACCCATCGTTTCTCACAATCGGATTATTGAAAATTTTGTCGACGTCAACGCTGATTCCGTATTCGTTTGCCATGTGAATATAGGTCTGGATAAATTCAAAATACAGATGGGTTTTTACCTTATCGTTACATCTGATAAATGCAATGTTTTCTTCAAAGGTTGTCCTTATCAGCTGTTTAACCTTTTCGCAGTCTCCGCTGACCACGGCCGCAATCAGATGGTTTTCTATATTGTTCTTATACCGATACAGTCCGTCCTCCGACAGGTTTTCGTTTACTATCTCGTTATAGAACACAATATGCCTGTCCGATCGAATATAATGGAAGTCAAGCGCCGTTTGTGCTTCTTGATATGCTTCCGAAAGCCTTTCTGTGCCGTGCTTTACCGTGCTGACCGCCGCGGTCAGGTCAACGTCAAGGTTCTCTTCTATTGTCTTGACTATATTTTCACATTCCTTTGATATGTCATACTCAGGTGACTTCGACACATTGATTATTGCGGCTATCTTCTTCCTCTCTGTGTTTAAGACATACCCGGTTGATTTTTCGCCTATCAGCTCTTCTGAGATATTTTTAATCGCATAGCTCAAGAGGTTACTTTCTTCTATCGATTCAGTATCAAAAATTCTCGTGTTTTTGATATAGATTAATAAGATATAATACTCCCCGGGGAAAACCGCTTCTATTTCCGTCCTGTCGGCCGAATCCGTGCCGCTTCCGCTGAGCAGCTTATATATCGTCTGCATTTTAATAAGATTTTTCGACGTTTGAAGAATATTATAGTTTTTAACAATAAATTTATTGTTCGCGATTATCTGATTTTTGATATAGTCAAATTCGTTTCCTTTTTCATATTGAACGGAGTTTTCACTTTTCTCAAGCTCGCTTATTATCGTCTTTATCGGTCTGTAGTTCTTTCTGATATAAAATGCAATCATCGCTATTCCGCACATACTGTAAATAATTAAGCATATAATCAGAAATGTACGAAGCCTCGGAACCTCCCTCAACACCGACAGCTCATATGTAACGATTCCGACTCGCCAATTCGGTTTTATTGACTTTAATCTGATAAGCGCGCTTTCATCGTTAAAGGTTTCAATTTTTTCCTGTTCCCGCGATTTATCCTTCAAGTCCTTCAATACCTCGGGATCCGTGACCTCGCCGCAAAGCTCACCCTTGTATATGTCATATATAATAAACTTATCGTCCTTTGAAAATCCCGACTTAACCATTATTTTTTTAAACGTCTCTTTTGGTAATACAGCGAAAAAATATTTATTAATATTGCTGTCGGAGGAAAACGGAAGGGACTGTGTGTACAATATGTTTTCTCCGTCCTCCCCCGGGAAGCTCCACTTATCAAAGGCAACACCGCTTATGTATTCTGTCTTCCATTGTTCATATGTCAATTCCGTTTCGCCGAGTATTTTATAAAAGTCCTCGGAGCTGAAAAATCCCTGATTTGTCACAAAAACATCTCTGTTCTTAAAATATACTCCCATATATTTTACTCCCTCGATTCTGTTTCTGTTTAAATCAATGTTTGCTATAAACTTCTTCGCGGAGCTGTACTCCGGCTCCAGCTTTCCCTCTGAGAATTCCGTCAAATAATCATCTGCGCTTATCTGAGATACAGCCGTATTCATAGCATTCATACATTGAGTCATTTCGTTATTCAGAAGCTCAACCTTTGTCTCTAAAAAATTATTAATATTCTTTTCCAGTATACTTTCCATTCGGACATATCCCATTATTCCCAAAAGTATAGGCGACAAAAATAAGATGATGTACGAAATAATCATCGCAGCCAATATTGTTTTACTCTTTGCTCTATTAAAAATCTGCACTGTAATTTCTCTCCTTAACGAATAATATTTTAAGTCTTTAATATTAAAAAGTCCGCCGCTCGTGTTTTCTCACTTGCAGCAGTCTCGTTAACCTGCTTTTATCAAACTCTCTAACACCTTTTTCTTTCAACATTTTTCTCGCTCATTATAATAATCTCCATTCCGCCCCCTACACCGGCATAATATTTAACTTTTACTTAATTTAAGGTCGTTATTTCTACATATTTCATTATAAGGCAAATATAATTTTTTGTAAAGTATAGTCTTTTCCATACCCTATCGGCTGATTGGCACAGGCAAAATGAATTCAATAATAATTCGGTCTTTCCGCAAAACGAAACCATTATACGTTATCGAAATATATAAAGCTCTGCGGACTATAATAAAAGTCCGCAGAGCTTATGTGTGTCTTCATTGCTGCTGTTTTTTTCGACAAATTCTAAAATGCCCTGTGCCGCTTAAACTCTGTATTATTCCGCAGTTTTTTAATAATTTCCG